>CBERPN010000025.1:0-26243 GCA_965524675.1 uncultured bacterium | reverse complement strand
AGTGCCCGTGCGTTGGCGCCATCGAAGTCTCCCTGAAGCGAGGCAAGACCGGAGAGCTGCGAGTTAGCCTCGGCTAGCTCGGCTTCGAGCTCTGCGTTTCGGGTGCTGGTCGACACAAGGTCTCCCTCGAGGCTGGTCACACGAGCGTTTAGCCCCTCCATTTCGGTTGTTAGGTTTGCGCTCTTGGCGTTAGCCCCGTCGAGATCACCTTGGAGCTTTCCGATGTTTGCGTTCGCCCCATCGAGATCGGTCTGAAGAGATGCCGTGCGGGCATTGGCCCCTTCGACATCGGCTTGGAAAGAGCTGGCTCGCGCATTCACACCATCAAAGTCTGTCTGCAGGGTCGCCACCTGCGCCAGCGCCGTCGAGTGCTCCGCTCGTGCACTCTCAACTTCGCCGTTTAGCGAGGAGATTGCTGCGCGATCTGAGTCTAGGTCGGCGGTCAGTGCCGATACTTTGCTTCGTTCACTATCGAGCTCGCCCTCGATTGAGCCGATCTTGGTCGATGCGCCCTCAAGATCGTTGTGCAATAGCGAGACCTTTGACTCGAGGGCGAGGTTATCGTCGCTCAGCCCATCGACATGGCTCGTAAGGCGGCTCAGCTCCGCCTTCGACTTGTCGTAATCGCCAGCTCGGGCTTGCACGCTCTCCCACTCGGTATGGGAAACCTTGCGGTGACGCCAGCGATACCACATCCACGCGAGACCCCACCCTGCGAGGGCGGTTAGCAATAGCGGTAGGAGAATTTCCCAAAGTGAGTAGAGCATCTGAGTGTTCCTTATTGCGGGCGAGTTTTCGTGAGTGTCGAGGTCGATTACTGGGCAAACGCCGCGAGCGCTGTAAATGCAACTCGGCGGTTCTGCTGCTTGTTCTCAGCAGTGTCGTTGGGGGCCACTGGCTCGGTTTCGCCGAAGCCTGTTCCGACCAGCCGGTCGAGCTCGATACCTTGGTCGACCAGATATTGGCGAACGGCCTTGGCCCGACGGTCAGAAAGGTCGAGGTTGTAGTCGTCGTTACCATCGGCGTCGGTGTGGCCGCCCACCAACACAACGGGGCGCTGATAAAGGGTCATCGCGTCGGCAACTTTGTCGAGGGTGCCTTTGGCAACATCGCTGAGCTCTGCACTGTCGCTCGGGAAGACGACGTTTTCTAGGATTTCGGCCTGGAGCTCGTCAAGTTCAGCCTGGAGCAGATCGACTTCTTGCTCGACGGTAGCTTCTGCGACAGCGATGGTCACAGAGGTCGAGTCGTTGGCATCGCCCACCAGGCCCTCGATGCTGGCCTGAGCTGTCGCATCGGCAGCGGTACCCGAGAAGTCGAGTGCCGAGTCGCTGACCGATCCCGATCCTTGAGTCAGGCCTGAGAACCCAGCGAAGAGTGCAGCCATATCGTCGATCTTTGCGTCGGCGTTAGGTGATTGTTCGGCGAGTCCACTCACCACCAGATTGCCGGTGACGTTAGCGGCGCCGACAGCATCGTTTGCAGCTTCGACGAGTATGTCGCGCTGAGCCTCGCTGAGCACCGTTCCGTCGAGGGTGATCGAGCTTCCGTCGGTACTCACCAGTACATCGATCGGTCCAGACTCGGCTTCGGGGACTGTCACCTCGCCACCGAGTCCGACCCGCCCCCCGGCCCTAGCGACTCTCCCATCGAGGGCAGCTTTTGCTTCAGGGCTTGTAGCGACGGCATTGACCGTCATGCTGGTGTCGTCGAGATGAGCGTCGCCGCTAACGATATTGTCGCCTGTCATCGCAGCAATACTCGCGGCGAGCGCTGTGACGCGGCCATCGGCACCCAGTCTGGCGGGCGCAGCGTCGAGAATGTGGAGGTTGTTGGTGACGTTGTCGGCACCCACAGCGGCGGTGGCAGCGGCTTGTAGCTCGTCATATTGTGTTTGGTTGAGAACATCGCCAGAAAGCGTGATGCTCTCGCCGTCGGCCAAGACATCGATGTCTAGCTCACCCGATGCGACGGGCTCGGGGGCCGGTGCTGGCGTGCCCGCAATGCTGATGCTGCGGATGTCGCCCTCGAGAGCTCCGGTGTTGTCGCGCGAGTTGATAGTTCGCTTGAGATGATTTTCTATTTCAGATGAGGTCACTCCAGCCGGCAAAGTGAGTGCTACGTCACCGTCGCGAAAATCGAAGTCGACATCGTCATTCGATACCTGGATTCCGTACTCGTCGAGTAGCTCGCGAATGGTTGCGTCCTCGAGATCGTCCTCTATGTGATCGATTGCCCACAGGGTCGCGCCGCCGACCAAGGCGATGAACGGGAGTAGCCAAAGGCCAAATGTCTTCCACTTCGGCCAGGCCTTCTTACCGTGGGAGTTCTTGTCGATCCAGACTGGTTTTCGTGAGTCGTTGGCCGATGCTGCTCCGATGGTGGATGCCCCAATCGTGGCACCAGCACCGACTTTGGCAAGTCCACCCTTGCCAAACGCTTCTGCGGCTAGCCTTGCGCCCGCCCCGGCGGTGACAGACTCAACCGAGTCCTTTGCGCCATCCAACAAACCTGCGGCGCTCTCCTTCTTGTCATTCGCTTCGTTGGCGAGGCGTTCGGCCTTTGCCATAGCGTCTTCTTTAGACATGTTGGGGGCGGATCCCTTCTGGAAGAGGCCTCCGTCCGGGTCGAAACCGTCACGGGGGGACTCGAATTGTTTCTGCGCAACCAATGTCGGCGAAAACTGTTGGCGGACCCCGACCAATCGGCCGGGCGGGCCGAGCCAAACAACGAAACGATCAGCTGAACCCAAGATCTTCTTGAAACGTGACCATAGTCTCATTTGCGCTTAGTGTCGCATAGATGACGTATTCACGAGTTTCGGCCACTTCCATATGATGTCCAGCGCCTCGGCGAGCGGTTCAGCAGAATTGCTGAACCCTGTTCGTAATAGAACGCGTTTCGCTCAGCGGTGGCCGATAGCCTCGCATCGGCGGGTCGGTAGGGGAGTTGTATCTCGTCATCTATTCAGGTCACCATGATTCGTCGTTCGAATATCTATCCAGCCATTGCACTATTAATCGTTGCAATGATCATCTCGCTTGTGGCTCCGATCGCTCAAGCACAATCAGGGTCGTCGCCCGTCGGCAGACTCGAGTCGGTTATCGCGGGGCCAGCTTCGGTGACAGTGCGCGGCTGGGCGGTAGATGCCGATACGTCTAAACCGATCAAGGTCTGGGTCACTATCGATAATAAGGCGGCTCGCCTAAGGGTCGCGAACCTGCGACGTCCCGACGTCGAGGGTGAGCACGGCAAGGGACCGCGTCACGGTTTCGTCGTGCGCGTGAAGGCGCCACCGGGGACCCACAACATCTGTGTCGATGGAGTGAGCGTCGGCAGTGGCGAGAACCGCCAGATAGGCTGCGCCGCGGTTAGCGTCGAGGCACGAACCACCGACCGCGTTGCGCGGCCGTTCGGTGGAATCGACCGAATCCTCAGCAACGGTTCCGAAGTGAACTTGAAGGGATGGGCAATCGATCCCGATAGCAAACGCGCAATCTCGGTAGATATCTATGTCGATGGTGTGTTCGTCAAGAGCGTGAAAGCTCGAAAGAAGCGGCGCGATATTAATCGCCGCTACGACATGGGGAAGCGTCACGGCTTCGAGACGAGCATCAAACTCGAATCCGGAGCTCACGAAGTCTGTGCCCACGCGATCAATGACGGTGCCGGTCTGAATCAAATGCTTGGCTGCGGAACAGCGGTTACCCGTGGCGAAGGCTCACGCGGTGGCCCCGGCGTGGTGATCACCCCGACAGGTGTTGTCACGCCAGTTCTTGAAACCCACAAGAAGGGCTGGACCGTCTGGACACCATGTGTGGATCGGGCGCGGATTTCTCGGGGTACCTTCGTCGCAGGCGTGGCGGTAGTTATCGACCCCGGCCATGGAGGTTCGGAATCGGGCTCGGTTGGCTACAACAGGCTCTACGAGAAGAATCTCAACTTGGCCATAGCGACACGAGTCAAGTCAATTCTTGAGGCGCGCGGCATTAGCGCGCTGCTCACCCGTACAACCGATATCCGCCTGCCGCTGCGTACCAGAGCCGAGATAGCGAACGCATTGAAACCCGACCTGTTCATATCGATTCACCACAACGGCGGTGCCGTACGACGCCAAAGCACCCCGGGAACCGAGGTCTTTTATCAATCGGGGAGTAGCGAAGCGAGGCGCGCCGGTGGGATCTTCTACGAAGAGATTTCGGCTGGGCTCGCACGTTTCAGCGCCTCCTGGGTTGGTACCGTCCGCAACGGAGCGTCGGCGCGGCTGCGCGAAGACGGCGAGAACCTTTACGGGATCCACCGCTACACACCTACCATCCCTTCTGTCATCACCGAGGCGGCCTACTTGAGCAACCGGTCTGAGGCCGACCTGCTCGCCCGCGACGATGTGCGCGATGCCGAGGCGGTCGCGATTGCCGATGCTGTCGAGCGCTGGCTCAACACCACCGATGCCGGTAGCGGGTTCGTTCCCGAGTTTGTCGATAGCGGTTCTACGGGCACCGGCGGAACCGACAACTGCACCGATCCCAGGCTCCAGTAGTTCAAGTTAAGGGCTCTCGTCGCTCCGTCGCTATTGTGGGCAGCCATGCGAGGCATCACTAGTTACGCCGGATACATCCCTTTTCGCCGTCTCGATCGTTCCGAGATCTTCGATTCGATGGGTTCTGGCGGCGGGCACGGTCAGCGCTCGGTGGCGTCATTCGACGAAGACACCACCACGATGGCGGTCGAGGCGGCCCGCCTTGCACTCGCAACGACCGACGAAATCGTCAACACGCTGCTCTTCTCCACAACAACTCCCACCTACCTCGACCGCACCAATGCAACGGCTATTCACGCTGCCCTCGGCCTTGCGGGCGAGTCAGCGGCCATCGACATGCTCGGATCGCAACGATCCGCCGTCGGAGCGCTACAAGTTGCGCTCGAAGGGTCGACGACGACCTTGGTGGTCGCTGCCGACATTCGTACTGGACTTCCGACCAGTTCCGATGAGTCGGCGGGGGGAGACGGCGCATCTGCCATGGTTGTTGGCAGCGGCGACGGTGTCATCGCCGAATATCTCGGGGGAGCGACCGCTACCGGTGAGTTCGTAGATAGATGGCGCAGTCCGGGAGAAACGCGATCGAAACTGTGGGAAGAGAAGTTCGGTGAGCACGTCTACAGCGACCTTGCTCAGCGGGCGTGGGCGAATGCGCTCGCCGTTACCGAACTGAGCCCGGGCGACATCACCATCGCAGCCCTGACCGGATTGCATACCCGGGCAATCAGACGTGGCGCCAAGTCGCTTGCTATCAACAGTCTCGTCGACGACCTCCAAGCCAATATCGGAAACTCAGGCGCGGCTCATCCAGGCATCCTCCTGGCGGCGATGCTCGATAACGCATCGCCCGGCGACGTTCTTGGCCTAGTCATATACGCCGACGGAGTTCAAGTGCTGTTCTTTCGAGCCACCGAGGCACTGGAAGCCTTTGAGCCAAAACAATGCATCGCCTCGCAGGTCGCGGCCAAAGGGTCGGTCTCGTACAGCAAATTTCTGTCCTGGCGGGGCAATCTAAAGGTCGAGCCTCCCCGACGTCCCGAACCCGACCGGCCGTCATCGTCCGCAGCTTACCGAAACCGAGACTGGAAATTCGGCTTCAGCGCCTCCCGCGACTCAGCAGGGGTATTACACATGCCACCCGCTCGGGTCTCGACAACCGGTGGCGACGAGCAGATGGCGGCGGTACCGATGGCGAACGCTGTTGGCACGATCGCCACCTTTACGATCGACAAACTGGTCTATTCGCCCAGCCCACCGGTTGTGTTCGGTGTGATCGACTTCGACGACGGTGGCCGGTTACCAATGGAGATAACCGATGTCGACCCTGATGACGTAGCCATTGGCGATCGTGTCGAACCAACCTTTCGTCGGCTCTACGATGGCGACGGCATCGCCAACTACTTCTGGAAGGCGCGCCCGATCAGGGGCTGAGTAACAATGGGATCACACGGCATCAAGGATCGAGTAGCCATCATCGCGATGGGTTGCACCCCGTTTCGCGAACACTGGGACAAATCGCTCGACGACCTCATCATCGATGCAGCCGGCCTCACGTTTGAATCGGCAGGCCTAACGAAGGAAGACGTCGACGCCTACTGGTTCGGTACTTCCCAGTCGGCTGCGTCGGGGTTGGCACTTTCTATTCCTCTCAAACTCGAAGGCAAGCCGGTTACCCGTGTCGAGAACTACTGCGCCACTGGCTCCGAGGCTCTGCGTCAGGCTTGCTATGCGGTGGCTAGTGGTGCCTACGACATGGCGATGGCCATCGGTGCCGAAAAGGTAAAGGATGGCGGCTTCCAAGGGCTCAACGCGTTTGCGATCCCTCACGATGGAACAAAGCGCAGTCTCACCGCCGCCGGAATGTACAGCCTGATACTCCCGGCCTACTCAAAGAGATACGGAGTCGACGAAGACCAGTTGCGTCTTGTGCTGGCCAAGATCGCCGAGAAGAACCACTACAACGGTGCTCGCAATCCTTTGGCGCAGTTTCGGCGCGAAACAAGCGCCGAGACAATTTGCAACATGGCAGCTGTCGCCGGCCGACTAAGCGTATTCGATTGTGCTGGGGTCGCCGATGGAGCCGCCGCCGCCATAGTGGTCCGTGCCGAAGACGCGCATAAGTACTGCAACGATCCTCTGTTTATCAAAGCACTGGCGTTTGTCTCCGGGGACGGGTCCGGAGTCACCGACCCAGATTTCGACTTCACGACCCTGCCCGAATGCAAGATGGCGGCCGACGAGGCCTATCACCAAGCGGGTGTAACCAATCCGCGTTCCGAGATCGCGATGGCCGAGGTTCACGATTGTTTTACTCCGACCGAACTGCTGCTTATGGAGGACCTCGGGTTCGCCGAGCCCGGAACGGCCTGGAAAGAGGTTCTAGACGGCACCTTCGATCTCGATGGGGAACTGCCCGTCAATCCTGATGGAGGCCTGAAAGCATTCGGCCATCCTGTGGGAGCTTCGGGGCTGCGGATGCACTACGAACTGTGGTTACAGCTACGAGCCAAGGCTCCCGACGATCGCCAGATCGACTTCTCGGGCCGCGATAAAAAACTGGGTCTCGTGCACAACCTCGGAGGGTACCCGGGCGAGATGGTCGGATTCGTTTCTATCCTCGGTACCGAGGTCGACTAATCGTATTGCGCCAAAGTCGGTATTATCGACCCGTGGTTAACCTTCAAGTCACCCTCGTAGTAGGCGACCAGTAGTGGTATCGCCGGTAACCGTAGAGAGCGGGAGAGGGCTCAAGTTCAGTCTTTTCGGATTTCCTGTGCAGATCGATATGAGTTTTCTGCTCATTGGTCTTCTGGTCGGTCTTCAAGTTGGCCAGATCAGCTGGGTTGTGATGTTTCTAGTAGTCGTTGCGGTTTCGGTACTGGTGCACGAACTTGGGCACGCTTTCGCAGCTCGAGCGCTTGGTGCCAAGCCTCAGATTCGCTTGCATTTCATGGGTGGCGTCACCACTTTTGCTCCGCCGCGCCCGCCGACCCGTCTGCAATCGATCGGGGTAAGTCTCGCCGGACCTTTTGCTGGCTTTGCACTCGGACTCGTCGTCTTGTTGGCTCGCCAGACCGTTGAGGAGCCGGTGTTCGGTTCGTTGAGCTACAACGCCTGGCGCTTTCTGATCTTCATCAACCTTGGCTGGGGACTCATCAACTTGGCTCCAGTGCTGCCGCTCGATGGCGGTCACGTCATGGCCAACCTGCTCCCCGGTGATGAATCCCAGAGGCTCAGAGTCGCTTCGATCGTTTCGGTGGTCGTCGGCGCTGGATTGGCGCTGCTTTTCTGGAGAATGGAGTGGGGTAGCGGCATCGTCGTGTTCTTGTTCGTGCTGTTTGCGGTGCAAAACCTCGGCGTGGCGGCCGGTGGGTCTAAGCGAGCGAATCGCAAGTTCGTCGAACGCGACGATCTCGAATCGGCAATCGGGCTGCTGAATGCGGATGACCCTCGAGCCCTTCCCGAGCTAGAACGATTAGCGCACGATTCTCGTGACCCGATGGTGCAGTCGTATGCGAAGATGCTCGCCGTTCAACGCCATGTTGAGTCAGGTGACATTCAGCGGGCCCGCCGTGAGCTCGATGAGTTACCTGGCCAGGTGCACCCGGCGTTGTATGGGTTGGTATCGCTCAACGAGGGAGAACCCGGAGCTCTTCGCCAGATTGACGATGCCGTGCTCGCCGACCCGACTCCGGCCGCCGGGCACATTCTGGCGCTTGGTTACATCCGCTCCAATCGGTCGAGCGAGTTGGTAGAACTGCTTGGGTCAGGTCCCTCCGATTACCGCGCTCCGCCGATGCTTGGGGTTGTGCAACACACTCTGCATTCGCGTGGCTACTACGACGCAGCCGTCAAGATCGGCGAGCTCCATATCGCCAGCCGCCCGGATGCGGCGGCGGTCGTCTATTACAACACGGCTAGCGGTTGGGCCCGTCTGGAAAACTCCGAGCGTGCCTTCGCTCGCCTCGATGAAGCAATCGATCGTGGTTGGAGCGATCTCGATGCCCTAGATTCCGACCCAGACTTCGCCCCCTACCGCCACCAAGTAAGGTTCGGCGCCCTAAGAGGCAAGATCCACTAACCCCAAACCGTTCTGCCAGCGTAATCCGGTGCTGACGCACCGATCCTCGCTGGCAGAAGCGGGTTTTCGGACTGTTGTCAGTGGGGCTTCGGAGCTAGATTCCGATCGCTGGGACAACCGCGGCGGCGGAGTGTTTGTAGCGGGCGGAGCTCCGGAGACTGCTGACTGCATTTCGATGGCCGCTCTGTTGCGCGCTGGTCCCGGGTCGGTGGTTAGTCACTACTCGGCTCTGGCGATGTGGGGGATTCCCGGTCAGCATATGAGGCCGTTGCACATCCAGAGAATGCGAGCTGCAAACGGGATTAAGATTCCTCGCACGCTGGTGATCCCCCACGAATCTAGAAAGCTGCCGCCACATCACGTCACGGTCCACCGCGGCTTCCCCGTAGTTACGCCAGCAAGGGCTCTGGCGGATGTCTCGGCGCGCGAAGCTCGCGGCCGCCTAGAAAGATGGCTCGACTGGCTTTGGTCCCGAAACTTGGTGTCCCACGCGGCGCTCGACGAAGTTGTACGCGATCTATTGAAGCGAGGCCGCCGCGGAATTCCTGACTTGCGTTACCTAAACGACAAGCGCGGAATCGATTATGTTCCCCGGCCAGCGGTCTAGAGAGCCGGTTGAACAACCTGGCAGCAGACGCAGGATTCGCTGGAGTCGAGCGGCAGGCGAACGTTGGCGGAGAGTCGTGGCTGGGCCGAGTCGACTTTCTCCTCACCGGAACTAACGTGCTCCTCGAGGCCCAGAGCGACACCTATCACGCATCGTTGAGTTCGCGACGCGACGACGAGCGACGGTTTGCGGCTCTCGAACGAACGGGGTTCTTACCTCTCGCCATATGGGAGAAAGATATCTGGTACCGCCCCGAACTCGTCGTAAGAACTATCCGCGCAGCCGCTCTCGTTCCGCCAGCGTAGTTCGGGCCTATACCACCGGTTTACGCTGGCAGAACGGTTTGGGTCAGAGGATTTGGCTTAGGAACAGCTTGGTACGGTCTTCTTCTGGATTGGTGAAGAAGTGCTCGGGAGTACCGACCTCTACGATTTCGCCAGCTTCCATGAAGATGATTCGGTCGGCGACCTCTCGGGCGAAGCCCATCTCGTGGGTCACCACGATCATCGTCATACCACTCTTGGCGAGATCCTTCATTACATCGAGGACCTCTTTGATCATCTCGGGGTCGAGAGCCGAGGTTGGCTCGTCGAACAGCATCACGCGTGGTTCCATCGCTAGCGACCGGGCGATGGCAACACGTTGCTGCTGCCCGCCCGAGAGCTGGCCCGGATACTTCTCGGCTTGCTCGGGGATCCCCATCTGCTCGAGCAGTTCCATGGCCTTGGAGTTGGCCTGATCCTTCGACTGCTTCTTGACCCACTTGGGAGCCAAGGTGACGTTGTCGAGCACGGTTAGGTGAGGGAACAGGTTGAACTGCTGGAATACCATCCCGACTTCGGAACGGATTTTCTCGATGTTGCGAACATCGTTGGTGAGTTCGACCCCATCGACGATGATGTGTCCGCCCTGGTGTTGTTCGAGGCGGTTGATGCAGCGGATCCAGGTGGATTTACCCGAGCCCGACGGCCCGAGCACCACCACTACCTCTTGCTCTTTGATGGTGGCTGAAACGCCCTTGAGCGCTTGGAAATCGCCGTACCATTTGTCGACCTGATCGGAAACGATCATGTCCGAGCGAGCGGCGAGTTCGTCGCTCATTCCTGCGGTCATCGAAATATCTGTCATTAGCGTTCTCCAACCCCGAGGTCACGTTCGAGTTTCTGGCTATATTTGGACATTGAGAAGGCACCGACCCAGTAGAACAATGAGACTACGAGCAGGCCTTCGAGTTTGGCTCCGAGGAACTCCGACTGCGCCGGAATAACGTTGTTGGCAATTCGCAGCAGGTCAAAGCCGCCGACGATAGCTACCAGCGAAGTTTCTTTGAAGGTTGCGATTACTTGGCCAACCAACGGCGGGATCGACACCCTTAGCGCTTGTGGCAGCACGATGAACCCGGTGCGCTGGGCGGTGGTTAAGCCCATGGCATCGGCAGCCTCAAACTGGCCGCGGCGAATCGATTGCAATCCGCCGCGGACATTCTCGGCTAGGTAGGCGGCGGAGAACAAGGAGAAACCGGTGACTATGGCTGCCGTCTCTGAGATCTCCATCCCCGAGGGCAGGAACAGGTTCAAGATGATGCTGAAGAAGAACAGAATCGTGATTAGTGGAACACCACGGATCGTCTCGATGTAAGCGGTCGACATCACTCGAAAGATCGGCAACGTGGAGGTTCGCCCTAGCGCTAGCAGCACCCCGAGCGGAAACGACAGCAGAATCGTGGTTACCGCGATAAACAGCGAGAGAGTCAAGCCACCGAGGAAGAAGTCGGTTTGGATCTTCACTGTCGAGGCCGTGTTGGCCATGGTGGCCATGTAGTGAACCAATGCGGTCAGCCCAACCCAGAAGTACACAAGACGAAGCCGGTTCTTGCGGTCTCCGGCGAAGTTTGGAGCCGCCATTGCAACCAGCGCCAGTAAGAAGAAACTAATCCGCGCCTTCTGTAGCATTGGGTACCAGCCAAAGAAGGCAGCCACAAAGTGAAAGACTGCCACTCCTAGCAGCAGAGCGGCCAAGACTCGGCCGATCTCACCGAGACCCGGTTTGGTTAGCGCATAGATAACTGCACCACCCAGGGCAGCGAATGCCAGTGCCATGGGGATGTCGGTGGACCAGACGTGATCCCAGTCGAGAGCAGGGTCGCGCAACACAACCCATACGATTACATACGGCGCCAGAACCCACAGCAGTCCGAGCAGCACCTTGAACTTTGTGCCAAGGAACGCCAGGATCGGTCGGGCTGCGAAGAACGCGACCAGTGACAGAACCCACATGACTGTCCAGGGCTGTTTGGTGGTGTTGGCCACGGTGCGCCCTGATTCGGCTATGAATTCGCCGTCTTTGAACGCGTAGTGTCCGTAAGGGACAACCCAAAGGCTAAGAAGCAATAGTGCAAAGCCACCATAGATCATGGCGTTGGTTGGGATGAACGTGCCGCGACGGCGTACTTCGCCAAATCCGTACCAGATCGCTGCGCCGATCGCGAGCAGAATTGCACCAACTAGGAGGAACCGAGGCCTGATGCCCGCAACAACCCCGGCGACCAATATGCCCGAACCGAAGCTGACGAACCAGATTGAGATCCGTTTCAGCGACACACCGCCAGTTCTTGTGCGCACACCGATCGAGAGTCCGATCAACACCACGATGATGGCAACCGAGACCCATATTCGAACATACTGGTTTTCGGGGTAACCCTGGGTCAGCATCAACTTGAGGTTTGTTGCGATGGCCACCCACTGGCGCTCATCGGAGAACACGAAGTTGAGCAGCACCCGCATCGCGCCGACTACGAAAGCGGCAAACGCAAGAGTCAACGCCGTGTTGAAGAGACTCGAGAAAAGGTTTTTACGCACCCATTCGCCGAGCGGAAGACTCGGTTCTTCGGGTGCGAGTTCGATCGAGTCGGCTAGTGCCGCATCGTCGATGACGAGTTCTGTCGCCATTGTTTCCATCTCAGCGCTCCACGATTCGTAGACGGACATTGAAGAAGTTGACCACAACCGAAATGGTTAATGAGCAGGCTAAGTAAAAGAGCATCCAGATTCCAAATACAGGTAAGGGTTTGCCGGTCTGGTTGCCGACCGTTTGGCCGACCTGAACAAGGTCGGAGAACCCGACCGCTATCGCTAGCGAGGTGTTCTTAGTGAGGTTCAGATACTGATTGCCGAGCGGCGGCAAGATTATCCGAAACGCTTGCGGCAAAATTACCTTGCGCAGCGCTTGCATACGGCTCAGCCCAACAGCATTGGCGGCTTCGGTTTGTCCCTTTGGAACGGCGAGGATCCCGCCGCGGACTATCTCGGCGATAAAAGCGCCGGTGTACATCACGATGGCAAAGAACACCGCCGCAAAGCCGAGGCTCATGTTTAGCCCAGACCTGCCGTAGTTCGGAAAGTTGCCGGACTGTACGATGTCGGGTCTCTTGGCGTCGATTGGAACACCGCTGCGGCCGTCGCCGAACTTGTCGGACAGTACCCCGAAGAGATCGCTGGACGAGTTGATAAGCCAGCTCGACAGGCCCGGCCAAACGACGAGAAATACAACCGAAGCAAGCAGTGCACCGACACCGGCGAAGATCACTCGAAACCAATCGTCGTCGGTAAGACGAGCACTACCGCCAGGCGTTCGACGTTGCGCAAAGAAGGCCTGAATCCAACGAACGGCCAAAAGTATTGCCAGAGCCGATAGGCCAAGTTGTACAAGGATTTCGGGAATTTTCTGGATGGCATCGGAGATGGCCGAGAGTGGGCCGTTAAGGAATCCAAAGATCGGGTGGATAAACCAGCCGACTATTGCAGCTACCACCATCACACCGAGACCGTAGAGTAACGGGAACGTATCTTCCCCAGTAGCGTCCTTCTGCGCCTGGCGAGCCTTCATGACGAAGCGCGCGATCAACCCACCAATAAGCATCACGACGGCCCATTGATAGAAGCCATCGGCCACAAAGACCCGCGGGATAGAAACTCCCTTGTTGGACACGTGGAGCCAGCCGTTGATAGGCCCGGTGCTCTCGGTTACCCGACCAAGGCTGGCAAACAGCGCGGCATAGATAAGGATCTGCACCAGCAATGGGATGTTTCGCAGCAACTCGACGAAGAAGCTACCAACCTTGCGAACAATCCAGTTCTCGGAGAGTCGGGCCAAGCCAACGGTCACGCCCACGATGGTTGCTAACGCGATGCCTGCGATGGCTAAGCGGAGCGTGTTGACCATGCCAACCCAAAGGGCGCGACCCCCGGTATTTGGTTCGGTGTCGATGCCCTCCGAAAGCGAGATGCTCGGGTCTTCACTGAGAAAGTCGAAACTTGTCGAGATGCCCTTAGCCACGAGGTTGTCTTGGGCCTGCCTGCCAAGGAAGACCAGCGCAAAGATAACCAGCGCCAACGCTGCTAACTGGACTACCCACTTAACGACTACCGCGTCGCGGTACAGCGGTGGGCGGCCGCCCTGGGTGGTAGATAACGAGTTAGCTGATGTGGTTGTCACGCGAAGAACTCCACGGTGAGTTTCGGTGGGGGAACCGGCAAATGGAAATAACGATGAACGAAGTGTGACCAAAGTTACACACAGTTAGCGGCAACAGGAAAGGCCGGAGGAAGATTCCTCCGGCCTTTCTGCACAATTTCTTGAATTGTTACCGCTGATTTAGCCTCAAAGAGGCATGCTCAGCAGCGTTGTATCAGTGTTGCTTGAACTAGCGGGCTGGCGGAGCGTAGAGCAAGCCACCATCGGTCCACTGAGCGTTAGCTGATCCGGCGCGCTCGATGCCCACAGGAGTGAGGTGCGCATCGAAGAGCTCGCCGTAGTTTCCTACCTGGCTAATGGCTTGGTAGAACGCGTCGGCGTTTAGGCCCATGACGCTCTGAAGCTCGCCTTCGCCACCTAGCAAACGGACTGCCTCGGCGTCGCCGTTGGCTAGCATGTCGTCGACGTTGCCCGAATTGATGCCCTTTTCGTCGGCGATAATGATCGCGTACATCGCCCAGTTGATGGCGTCAGCGAACTCGGAGTCATTCTGACCATATGTTGGTCCGAGGGGCTCTTTTGAGATCGGTGTAGCTGGGAAGATGACCCATTCTTGGTCGTCTGGCTGCTGTTGAGCCTTACGGCCAACAAGGCCCGAACCATCTGTCGTGATTACGTCACACGCAGCTGAGATGAAGTTATCGGTAACGATGTCGAAGTCTTCGAAGGTGTTGAGCGTGATGCTCACACCAGCGGCTGCGGCAGCGTCGGACATGTTCTTCTCGGTTGTGGTACCAGCGCTGGTACAAATTACAGCACCGTCGAGGTCGCCAACACCGGAGCTGGCGTCGAAGCCATCGCCTGCGCGAGCCATCAGCTGCTGACCGTCGAAGTAGGTGGTAGGACCAAAGTCCATGCCTACCTCAGAGTCACGGCTCTGGGTCCAGGTGGTGTTGCGCATAAGCACATCGACGTCGCCGGTCTGCACAGCGGTGAAGCGCTCGGCCGCGGTTAGCGACACAAAGTTTACTGCTTCAGCGTCGCCAAGAATGGCGGCTGCTGCCACACGACACAGGTCGGCGTCGAAGCCTTCCATGCGACCGCTTGGGTCAGGTACCGAGAATGCAACGGCTCCACCGGAAACGCCACAGTTTAGAGTGCCGCGATCCTGAATGGCGCCTAGAAGCCCACCCTGGTCGAGATCGACATCGTCAGAATCATCGGGTTCATCGCTGTCATCGGGTTCATCGGCCGGTTCGGTGTCGTCGGGGGCGTCGTCAGGTTCGTCGGTGTCGCCGCCGTCGCCCTCATCGGCGTTATCGGTGGCGTCGTCGCCACTCGCATTGTCACTTGTATCATCGCTGCCGCAAGCTGCTGCGATCAGCGAAATGCTGAACAGCCCTGCTAACAGACGGAGCCACGTTGCTCTACCCATGTCTTGTCTTCCCTCCTCGCCTGCTGTGCCAAGAACTCGACATATATAAGCAGGCTCGCGATATCACACCCCAAGTTGAGGCGTCCAAATGACTATAGAGGGCTGCGGTGACGGTTGCCACGCAGGGCCGCTTTTCTAAGCGAAACTGCAACACTCCCAAATCGCTGTGAGATTCTGCTCTTGTAGAGAGCAAGCATGGTTCTGACGGGTCAGCTCGCGTTTCGCGAGGACATCGCAGTGGTGATAAACCAACGTTTATGTTCAAAGCAATACTTCTCAGCAAGGACCAAGACGAGGCGTTTGTTGCCGCCATCAGCGAGATCTTCGAGGCCGATCTTCCCGAGGGCGATGTCACCGTCGACATCGACTACTCCACCATCAACTACAAAGACGGTTTGGCAATAACCAATAGTTCGCCAATCGTGCGGAATTGGCCGATGATCCCCGGCGTCGACTTTGCTGGCACGGTCAGCGAGAGCAGCTCCGACGCTTTCTCGCTCGGCGATCGAGTTGTTCTGAACGGCTGGGAGGTTGGCGAGAAACACTGGGGAGGTTTGGCCCAACGGGCAAGGGTGGATTCGCAGTGGCTCACTCCGTTGGCCGACGAGATGAGCACCCGCACGGCTGCTGCGATCGGCACCGCCGGCTACACGGCCATGCTTTGTGTGCTCGCGCTCGAGGCACACGACATCTCTCCCGATCGCGGTGCCATTGTGGTAACGGGAGCCGCCGGGGGCGTCGGCTCGGTAGCCGTCGCCATATTGTCCAAACTCGGTTACGAGGTGGTGGCATCTACTGGGCGTCCAGAAGAGGCCGATTACCTGACAGCGCTCGGCGCTGCCGAGATCATTCAGCGCGACGAGTTGTCGGGCCCGGCGCGGGCATTGAACAAGACCCGATTTGCTGGTGGAGTCGACGCTGTCGGAAGCCACACCTTGGCCAACGTAATTTCGATGACCAAACCCGACGGCTGTGTTGCCGCTTGCGGTCTGGCCCAAGGCATGGATCTTCCCGGTTCGGTGGCGCCGTTCATATTGCGGGGCGTAACCTTGGTGGGCATCAACTCGGTAACGGTTCCCCAAGCCAAGCGAACCATCGCATGGCGGCGTTTGGCAAGCGATCTCGACACGGCGAAGTTGGAATCGATCACCAGCGAAGTGTCCTTGGCCGATGCGATTTCGGTGGCCGATGACATAGTCGCTGGCAAGGTCCGAGGTCGCGTCGTGGTCGACGTAAACGCTTAGCGCCGATGTATCAACTTCTCGACGGCCTGCGAGTAATCGAAGGGTCGGCGTTCGTCGCTGCTCCGTCCGGGGGGATGACGCTGGCCCTACTCGGTGCCGAGGTGATTCGCTTTGATGCGATCGGTGGAGGGATCGACCATAAGCGGTGGCCTCTGACTCGCGATGGACATTCGATCTACTGGGCCAGCTTAAACAAAGGAAAGAAGTCGATAGCGGTCGATATTCGTAGCGACGAGGGCCGCGATTTGCTCACCGCAATGATCGCTACCCCCGGCCCAGAGGGAGGGATCTTTCTTTCTAATTTCCCGGCCCGCGGTTGGATGGCTTACGACTCGTTGCGCGAAGCCCGCAACGATTTGATCATCGTCAACCTCACCGGAAACAGCGACGGATCTACCGCGCTCGACTACACGGTTAATTGTGCTGTCGGCTACCCCGATGCCACCGGCCCATCCATAGGCAATGAACCAATCAACCACGTGCTTCCGGCATGGGACCTGCTCGCCGGACAACAAGCCGCGCTCGCTGTGCTCGCCGCGGAGCGGTACCGAGCCCGAACCGGGCTAGGCCAGTTGGTGAAGCTGTCCTTGGCCGATATTGCGCTAATGGCGGTGTCGAACCTGGGCCACATTGGCGAAGCCCAGATCAACGGCGCCGAGCGATCACGTTACGGCAACGATGTTTACGGCGCATATGGGCACGACTTCGCAACCAGCGACGGTCGGCGGGTGATGGTGGTTGGCATAACTACAAGGCAGTGGGCGAGCCTGCTCGCGGCCACAGAAACTGCGGTGCCCGTCGCCCACTTGGAGAAACAACGAGGACTCGATTTCGGCGACGAAGGTCAGCGGTTCGAGGCGCGCCACGACATCACCGCAATCCTCACACCATGGTTTACCGGCCGAACTATGGCCCAGGCTGGCGTGGCGCTCGACCGGCACGACGTGTGCTGGGGTCCGTACCAGTCGTTTCAACAACTGGTCGCTGAGGATCGCCGATGCTCGACCGACAATCCCATGTTCGAGGTTGTCGATCATCCTCAGCTAGGCGAGTTCTTGATGAACGGATCGGCGCTCAATTTCTCGCACTGCAACAGGGTGCCCGTCGGACGCGCTCCGTTGCTCGGCGAGCACACCGATGAGATTCTTGGCGAACTGCTCGGCCTGGGCGAGGTCGAGATAGGGCGACTTCACGATCGGGGAATCGTGGCCGGAGTAAACTGAGTCGGTGGCCGCTGACCCGACGCTGAGCTATTCTCAGGCATATGTGGGCTCTGTTGTTTTCGATTCCGCTCATCACGGTTGCGGCGTTCATCGCAGTACGCGTTTACGGTCGTAGCTTCTCGAAGGCTTCGGGGGCCGACCGGTCAATAGCGGTACCGGTCGACGATTTTATATCCGGTTCGCTGCCCGCCGTGTGCGCGAAGACTGGTTGGAAAGCCGACGGTTACGTCGATACCCGCACGGCCTCTACCGGCGGCCCATCGCTTTTGCTCGTGTTGTTAGGCCCGCTTGGAATCATCGTCTACTTGCTGCTCGACCTACTCAACCGCAAGCAGGAGAGCGATGGCTTGGTCCCGCTGTCGCGCCAAGCCCTTGCCGAATCGAACGGCTTGGGCCGCGAGAACCTGGCATGGCTCGGCGGCTCGATCGGCATCGTTGTGGTCGCCGTCGGTGCTTTGGCAATTATCGGGATGTCGGCTCTGACGATCATCTTGTTCGGATCGCTGGTCGTAGCGGCGGTCATCGCCTGGGCTCGTGCGAATATCCGCTCGACGATCTATCAGGTTCGGGCGCGCTTCGACGGTTCAAGTCGTTGGGTGCACCTCGATGGTGTCCACCCTCTGTTCGTTGCAGCGGTGCGCCGCGAAGCCGAACTAGCTGGAAAGCTCTGAGCCGGCCGCTTCGGCGAGCTCGGCGCCGCGGGAACGCAGTTCGTACTTGAGGACCTTGCCGCTGGCGTTTAGCGGGAGGCTGTCGACGAATTGAAAGAAGCGAGGGACCTTGTAGTTGGCCATCTCCTCGCGGCACCATTTGCGAAGCTCGTCGCTGGTGGGTTCGGTACCTGCGGCTGGGACAACCCACGCCATTCCTACCTCGCCGAGGCGTTTGTCGGGAACCCCTACGAGTGCGGCATCGGCCACGGATTCATGCGCGACGAGAATATTCTCGATCTCGGCGGGATAGGCGTTAAAGCCGCCGACGATAAACATGTCCTTCTTGCGGTCGGTTATCTCGATATAGCCGCGCTTGTCCATCACGCCGATGTCGCCCGTATGTAGCCAACCTTCGGCGTCGATCACTTCAGCGGTCTGCTCGGGGTCATCGAGGTATCCCAGCATCACGTTGTAACCGCGAACCAGAATCTCACCGGGCTCTCCTGGGTCGAGCTCGGATCCGTCGTCGTCGACGATAATTACCTCGACGTCATCGATTGGTCGGCCCGAGGTGGTTGCGATCGTCTTTGGGTCGTCGTCGTGTCGACACATTGTGGCGATGCCAGACGATTCGGTTAATCCGTATCCGGTTACCACGGTTTCGAAGCCAAGGCGTTCTCGCATTTGGGTGATCATCTCAACCGGGATGGCGGCGGCTCCGGTAACTGCCAAGCGCAAGGTCGACATGTCGTGTTGGTCGATGTCGGGATGGTTGAGAATCGTTTGATAGATGGCGGGAGGCCCGGGCAGCATCGTTATTTGCTCCTCGGGAATGCGCTGCATTACCGACGGAACGTCGAACACAGGATGCGGAATGATCGTCGCGCCAGTCATCAGGCACGCCAGGATCCCGGCGTTTAGCCCGAAGGAGTGAAAGAAGGGATTGATAATGAGATACCGGTCGTCCGGGCCGAGCCCTATCACGTCGCTCCACGAACGGTATGCCCTACAAACCGCCCCGTGGCCAAGCATTGCTCCCTTGGGAGCGCCGGTTGTCCCCGACGTGAACATGATGTGGCAGAGGTCGTCGGGCCCTACGGCTGCGCTTCTAGCGATGCGCTCAGCATCGTCGAGGCCGTCGCCGCGAGCCATGAAGTCGCTGAAACTGGTGCAGCCATCGTCGACTTCGCCGCGCATCACGATGAGCTCGGCGAGGTCGCCACCCGCATCGGCGTCAGCCAGCATTTCGACGTAGTTGGTTTCGAGAAAGTCGCTAACAGTAAAGAGAAAGCGGGCCTGGCTGCGCGTTAGCACGAACCCCGCCTCGCGCCCCTTAAAACGTGTGTTGATCGGAACCACCACCCCGCCGGCCTCGTGTGTACCGAGCGCCGCGACTATCCATTCGCTGATGTTCGGAGCCCATATCGCTACTCGATCGCCAGGTTCGAGACCCGACACGATTAGCGAGCGGGCCGCTTGGTAGACGGTGTCGACAAGTTGTTCGAAGGTGAGGCGTAGCTCGTCTTCGACCAGAGCCTCAGAGTCTGGCCAAGCAGCGGCTGCTGCACGCAAGAGACTCGGAATGGTGTTCCGCTGAGCATCATTCATGATCGCAAGACAGTAGTTGTGTGTCATGCAAATAGCGACGTCGGATTCAAGTCGCTTCGGGTTACCACCTAACTACGGCCGGTTGCTATTGAGACTGCACCAAGTCTTCGCGGGGCTCGGCGGAGCCCAGATGAGTTCGATCGTCGATGATCGAGCGAGTGATGTCCATAGTGGTTACAACGAAGTAGAGCGCCCACGCGAGCACTCCCAAGAACTTGGCAGCGTCTTCGAGGACAAGGCTGACATCGACCGATCCGACCCCGAACTGGTCGACGGCGATCGAGGTCGCAAAAGCGAAACCGGCAGCGTGTAGTAGACGAAAGTTCGTTCGAGCAAGCTCGCGGTGCTCGCTAAGCACCCACCAAGCGGTCAACGCCATGTACAACGCGTAAAACGCAGCCTTCGGAAATCCGAGTTGACCCGGAAGGTAGCTGTGAAATTGAAAGAGGTCGTCGAGCAGAAGCAAAGCGGACAAGGTCGCTCCGCTTCGCAACATTGAAGCAGCGCCTTCTCGCCCTGCGACCCGGCTCACCCAAGCCCCGCCAATTGCAGCAACCGTTGCTGTCGTCCATGCGAGTACACCAAGGTTCGATACCAGCCCCGCGTACCACGGGAGCCCCCCCGAGTCGGTCGGGTCGAGCAGTAGTTGTTCGTAAGGGATCACATTTTGGGCGACCACTGCTAATAGCAAGAGGAGCGCGGCGAACCAGACCGCACCCAGAGGGGCGAGCGGACGTAATTGGTCGGCGAGAAGCCTCGTTGTGCGACGTTCAGACACTCGAGGTTCCAATCGGAACGAGTCGGTAGTTCTTGAACGCTCCACGGCTCGACCGAGTGCTACCGGTACCCTTCGTCTAACCATGAAGCGACTTACCGAATTCGGGCAGAGTGCCGGGGCTGGTTGCAAGATCGCACCCGGCGAACTGGCGCAGCTGTTGCGTCGTCTCACGCCCAGCGACGATCCAAACCTGCTCGTCGGGTTGCAGGCGGGAGACGATTCGGCGGTTTACCGTCTCGATACCGACCGAGCGTTGGTGGTCAGGGCCGATTTCTTTACCCCTGTGGTCGATGACGCCCGGACTTGGGGGCAAATTGTGGCGACGCATTCCGTGTCGGGCATATACGCCATGGGTGGCCGCCCTCTCCTGGCGCTCAACCTGGTCGCGTGGAACACCGAAGAGCTATCGGGTGATCTCTTGGCCGAGGTGCTACTCGGCGGTCAAGATGTTGCCGAGGCCAACGGTTTCATCGTGGTTGGTGGCCACAGCATTGACGACCCAGAACCTAAGTACGGCCTTGCCGTTATCGGCGAGGCACACTCCGGACGCTTGTTAACCAATGCTGGTCTGCGCGACGGCGATGTTTTAATACTGACCAAGAGTCTGGGCACCGGCATCGTTACTGAGCAGGTGAAGGCTCAGACTGTGGCGGCGACGCTGGCCGCACAGGCGACTAGATCCATGCTGGTGCTCAACGCAGAGCCTGCAAAGATAGCGCTTCGTGTCGATGCGACGGGCTGTACCGCCATCGGTGGTTTCGGTTTGCTTGGTCACCTCGGTCGGCTGGCGCTCGAGTCGGGGGTTGACATCGAGCTCGGTGTCGAGAGCGTTCCTTTATTTGAAGGGATCCGCGAACTCGCGAACACAGGCGTGGTCACCAATGCAGCTCACAGGAACCTTAGCTGGGTCCGGTCCCAGCTCGACGCCGGGTCAACTTCTGAGGTCGACCAGCTACTCCTGAGCGATCCGCAGACTTCGGGGGGCCTCGTGTTCGGGGTGCAACCCGACAAAGCCGAGCAGGCTGTCGTCGAGTTAGCCGACGCCGGACACACCGGAGTAATCATTGGGCGAGCAGTGTTCGGCGCGGGCACAATTCATCTTCGCTAACGGAATTATTCCATCGGCGCATCCAGCTACTACCGTCGGTGCTTTCGACGCATCACAAGCGTCTCACAGGGGGGTATTGATGACAGATGCCGAGGACGAAGCTCAGCTGGCATATCCGGGAGGGGTGGCGAAACGAACTCCCGACAAACCAGCGGTAGTCATGGTCGGCAGTGGCGAGGTCATGACCTATCGCGAACTCGACGACGAGGCCAACCGGCTTTCGCAGATGTTTCGAGCCGAGGGATTCGAGCGCGGCGACCACGTGGCGTTCTGCCTAGAGAATCAGATCCACTATTTGGCCATAGCGTGGGGTTGTCACTATGCGGGGCTGTACTACACAGCGATCAGCAGCAGGCTTCAAACCGACGAGATGGCCTACATCATCGAGAACTCGGGTTCGCAGGCGTTGATCACCTCGCCGTATAAGGCCGATCAGGCCCTCGAATTGGCCGACCGAATTCCGAACGTCCGCATCCGTCTATCGGTCGGCGGAGGCATTGACGGATACGACGATTACTTGGAGACGCTCGATCGCTATCCGAGCGAACCGCTCCCGCATCGGCTCGAGGGACAGGACATGCTCTATTCCTCGGGAACCACAGGCCGCCCAAAGGGTGTAAAGACTCCGCTGTCGAACACGGTGCTCGGAACCGCGCCAGGGCTTTCACAGTTGGCACAGTTGTTCTTTGGCTGTACCGAGGATGCCAAATATCTTTCCCCAGCGCCGTTGTATCACGCAGCCCCCCTGAGGTTCTGCATGTCGTTTCAACGCGAAGGTGCAACGGTTCACGCGATGGAACGATTCGATCCTGAGGAGGCGCTCGCCGCGATCGAGAAGTACCAAATCACCTCGAGTCAGTGGGTGCCGACGATGTTCGTGCGGATGCTAAAACTCGAAGAGCAGATCCGAGTTAGGGCGGACATCTCGAGTCTTCAATTCGCTATTCACGCGGCGGCTCCGTGTCCCATCGAGGTCAAGCAGCGGATGATCGATTGGTGGGGGCCGGTGCTGCACGAGTACTACGCAGGTACCGAAGGTAACGGGCTCACCTATCTCACTTCGCACGACTGGCTCGATCATCGTGGTTCTGTTGGCAAGGCCTTGCTAGGAGAGGTGCACATCCTCGATGACGAGGGCGTTCCCGTAGCTTCGGGCGAAGAGGGCGGTGTCTACTTCTCTGGAGCGGGTGGTTTCGAGTACCACGGCGACGATGAAAAGACAGCTGAGTCGCGGATCGGCGAGTTGTCGACCCTTGGCGACGTTGGCCGCCTCGACGACGATGGATTCCTCTATCTCACCGATCGCAAGTCGTACATGATCATCTCCGGAGGAGTAAACGTCTACCCGCAAGAGGCTGAGAACGTGCTCACGATGCATCCCAAAGTGTTCGACGTGGCCGTCATCGGCGTACCGAACGAGGACTTTGGTGAAGAGGTCAAGGCCGTGGTTCAGCCGGTCGACCAAAGCCAAGCCGGGCCCGAACTCGAACGTGAACTAATCGCCTATTGCCGTGAACGGCTCGCCGACGTGAAGTGTCCGCGTTCGGTCGATTTCCGTGATGAGCTGCCTCGTCATCCGACCGGCAAGCTGTATAAGCGTCTTCTGAAGGACGAGTACTGGAAGAACGTAGAGGGTTCGATCTGACTTCTTCTCGGCAGATCTAAGACTTGAGGTGAGGTACGGGCGCGAAGCTGCCCGCTAGTACCAAACTTGAGCAGCGGGTGGCAAGGTGTTCGGCTCACCGTCTGGTTCGGTGCGCTGCGTTTGCGTGAGCATCGAGATAGTGAGCGCTAGTAGAAGTAGTACGGCTCCGGCGGCAAGGACCGCGATTCGGGGTGTGTGGTAGGAGAACCCGACGGTCTCGATCTCTTCGAGGGGTATCCCGGCCGCTTCAGCCGCCGCGACTCTTTTAGCAATCCGTTTGTCGATCGGGTTTTTGACCGGGCCTGCGAGGGCAAGGTTCAACTCGTTCCAGAACCCTGCATCGTGACGCGGCACCGCCAGATCGGCAACGATCTGGTCGGCTGCCTCGGAGCCTTTCGAAGTCAGAGCTTGGCGTGCGTTTCTGAGCATCACGGTTAGGCCGTTAACATTGGTGTCGAGCAGCGAAACGACGTGTGTGAGTGCTAGTCGTTCGCCAGCGACCAGCGTTATCGCAAACGTTTCCTCCAGCGTCATCTCGACAAGACTGGCGTGTCCCGGAGAGCGTGTCTGGCTGAGATTTGAACTGCTGTGCGTCGCCATCGAAGATTTCGACGAGCTCTTGGCATCGTCACATGCTTCGAATACCAGTCGGATTAACCAAGTTCCGAAGGGTCCTTCAGCTTCACCTGCCAGCAGGGTAGAGCGCGCCTCGATGTAGACCGCCAAAAGCAGCCGGTCTACTTCTTGTGGATCGCCGATTGCGTTACTCGTTAGCCGTCGCAGATGCGGGTCGTGAAGCTGCAATGCCGAAACGAAGGCGGTGTGATCGCCTTGGCGACTACGAGAGATCAATTCGGCTTCACTCGCAGCGTCGATCAAAGTCGACCAGCCGCTGTCGGCTACAAACATCTTGCTCATAGAGGAACTATCGGCACAGCGGTCACACTGCCTTTACCGGAATTGACTAGATCCGCTCCGCTTAACAATGTTTGAGTCCTACTCAAGAAGGACGGGATGATGGCCGACGTCGTCTTGGTGGAAGCGCTACAAGACCTCACCTATCGCCCGCTAGACGAGGGCCTCATCGCCCGACTGTCGGAATCGATTTCGTTGCCGGCAGGGGAGGCGCGAAGCATTACTGGGCTTCTGGTCTCAGATTCGTTGACCCGCTGGCCGATCCGCGCATTTGAGGTTTGGTCAGGCCAGCAGCTCGCGACGGTGGCTGTTGCCGTGCTCGATCATGAAATGCCCACTTGTGGGTTCTCTCGCCCGACCGTGCATGCCGGTGTGGCCGAGGCGCCAGCGCCTTGTGCCTCTGACCTAGTTATTTCTGGCACCGACGATATGTTTATTGCAACGTTACTGCGCCCACCGATGAGTGGATTGATTCAGCAACTGCCGCGAGGGAGCCAGCTCAGCTTTGCAGGACGCTTCGTAGTCCTGAGTGTTGAAGCCGACGAGCCGTGTGGCCTGCGTTCGCTAATCGAGCGCTGCGCCGACTTCGTCGCAGCAATTCCAGCAGCGGCCATCGGCAACTGCCCCAAGTCAACTAAAGCAACAACAGACCCCCTGGTAGTATTGCCTTTCTCCGCGTTCGGCTCCGGCGCTTCGCTATGACCCGTAGCTTTGTGAACTCGCCCTCGCTAGCGCGACGGGCTACTCGAACGCTTCCGGCAGTTATGTTGGCTTTCTCTGCCTGCGGCTCCGGCGTTTCGCTATGACCCGTAGCTTTGTGAACTCGCCCTCGCTAGCGCGACGGGCTACTAGATCGCGTTGCTTGCGGGGCACCCAGGCTCGCTTCCGGTGCGCTGCGGCGGCCTCCGTGGCCCCGAACGGCCTGCACGGAGTGCAGTAATCAGGCTCCGCCCACAAAACCGGGAAGACCAAACCCATTCCAGGCGCGGCAACGTACAACACCGGAGTCTGCACCCTGGCGGGTATTTGGAAGCGCGGAGACCCGAAGCTGCGCTGGGGGCCGCCAGGTGCAATCAGCAAGGCCTACACCCGAAACGGCGCTGCCGCGGCGGTTAGGTGCCCCTCGACTAGCGGCGGGTAGGTCGGCGACACGAGCGGTACATCGAGGCGACGGTGGAGCGGGTTGCCTTCTTTGTCGAGCGGAATAGCTCAACCGGGTGGCGCAACGATCGCAGGATGGTTCTTGTCGACGGCAGCGGTTCACGCAACAACCCAATGGTGTCGGTGGGCAATTCTTCGGCGACACCATATCGACTTGGATGTCGGCCCTTCGGCACGAAGTAGGTACCGAATACGATGTCCCAGACCGGGAACAGCGCCGAGTAGTTGCTATGAATAGCGTCCCGCTCGTCAGCGTGGTGCCAGTGGTGAAACTCGGGCGTAGCTACCAATCGCTGTATTGGGCGAAGCTGCCAGCGCACGTTGGCGTGCAGGAACAATCCGAAGACGATCTGAAAGACGGTGATTATCCCAATCTGTCGGGGATCAACTCCGGCAGCTAGCAAGAAGAAGAACGGAGGAGCGATAAACGCCCCGTCGAGAGGATGGCCTCGAAAACCGCTCACCCAGTCTAGGCGCTTGGTCGAGTGGTGAACTTTGTGGAAGTTCCATAGTGCCGGAACTTCATGGCCCCATCGGTGGGCCCAATAGCCGAGCAGGTCGAAGAGGACGAAAGCCATGACGGGCACTAGCGGCGGCGGAAGAGCGCTGACGACCGGGCGAAAAGCTAGTCCCGGGAGCCAAGCGAGACTAAGAACTCCCACCACGATCGCGACGGCCACGGTCGCAATGTTGAGAATCGGCCCGAGCATCGCAAATGCGATATCGGTTCGAAGTTCGGGCCGACGGATTGGTTGACCCGGATGTCGAGGGA
>CBERPN010000024.1:0-27117 GCA_965524675.1 uncultured bacterium | reverse complement strand
GATCAGCGCTCCGAAACTCCACAATCCGTGGAGGCGGTTCATCACAGGTATGCGGCGCCGCCCGCTAAGCCAAGAGCCCTGCATATTCATCGCCACGTCGACCAAAACATCGAACGAAGCCATGGCGATCAGCCCCATGAGCAGCACGAAGCTCGAGCTGGCGAACCCGATGAGAGGCAGCGACCACGCAAGTATCACGCCACCTCCCATAATGGTGCGGCGGGTACCGAATCGCTCGATAGTACGCCCGACTACCGCACTGCCCAATAGTCCCCCAGCACCAGCGATCGACAGCAGAACTCCCACCCCGGCGGTGCTGATGCCGACATTGTCGCGCACCTCGGGGAGACGCGGAATAAACGAGGCGAAGAGCGCTCCGTTCATAAAGAACTGCGCTGCGACTGCGACCAGGGCACGTCGATCGGAGCTTCTCTGGTTATCCATCGTCAATCATGAGCCTACTGGTATGTCCCGATTCTGAGTTGGCCATAGAACGACGAGCCGCCGTCACCTAGCTTCATGACAATGAGCAATCAGAGGGCTCCTCGGCGTGGCCGCATACGCAGGTCGACCTCGGGTTCTAAGATCCCACAGTTGCCTTGGCGACAGGTAACCAATCCTTACCCACCTCTGCCGTTACTAAACGCTGACCAACTCGAGGCAATCCATCAGGCTTCGCTGACAGTGCTGGAGGACTTTGGGATTGAACTGATGTCGCCAAAAGCGCGAGCGCTCTTTAGCGACGCTGGAGCGTTGGTCGACCACGACACGGGCAACGTACGGGTCGACCGCGACCTTATCGAGCATGCATTGTCAACGGTTCCGACATCGTTTCAACTAGAGCCTCGCAACCCGCAGCGAACGGTACGGCTTGGCGGCAACAATCTCGTTTTCGGACTGGTCGCTGGACCACCATCGATCCACGACTGCGAACGCGGACGCCGTCCCAGCAACATGGCCGACTACGAGAACTTCATCCGTCTGGCCCACTACTTCAACGCGATTCACATCATTGGCAACCAAGTGTCGGCGCCGATGGAACTGCCCGCCAACAACCGACATCTCGATACTTATCTGGCCAACCTCACCTTGTGCGACCTCAGCTATCACTGCACGGCCATTGGGCGCGGTCGCGCTCTTGACGGTATCGAAATGATGGCGATAAGCAGGGGAATTGACCTCGACGAGATGGCAACGCGCCCCGGCGTGATCACTATCGTCAACGTCAATAGCCCGCGGCGAATCGACGAAGCGATGGCCGAAGGTCTAATGACGATGTCGGAGTTCGGCCAGGCTGTGGCGGTCACTCCATTTACTCTCATGGGGGCGATGACGCCGGTGACCCTCGCTGCAGCGCTAGCCCAACAAAACGCCGAGGCGTTGTTCGGAATTGCGCTGACACAATTGGTAAGGCCCGGTGCGCCGGTGATGTACGGAGCCTTTACCTCAAACGTCGATATGAAATCGGGTTCGCCAGCCTTTGGCACCCCCGAGAATGCCAAGGCCAACGTGGCGGCTGGGCAACTGGCGCGCCGGTACGGCATCCCATACCGCAGCAGCAATGCAAGCGCCTCCAATGTGGTCGACGCGCAAGCGGCGTACGAAACCCAGATGTCGCTTTGGGGGGCCGTGATGGGAGGTGCCAACCTGATCTATCATGCCGCTGGATGGATGGAAGGTGGGCTTCAGGCCTCGTACGAAAAGCTGGTGCTCGACGTCGAAATGTTGCAACAGATGATGGAGTTCTTAGCGCCGGTGACGGTCGATGACGCCGAGTTGGGTCTAGACGCTATGGAACGAGTGCCTACCGGCGGTCATTTCTTTGGCGACCAACACACCCTCGATCGATATGAATCAGCGTTCTATTCACCCATCTTGTCCGACTGGACCACTTGGGAATCGTGGCACGAAGCCGGGGCCCACACCGCGACCGAGCGGGCAACCAAAGTCTGGAAGACTGCGCTCGATGAATACGAGCAGCCTCAGATCGATAGCGCAATAGCCGAAGAATTAGCAGACTATGTCGGCCGACGAAAGCAAGAGATTGGTGATGATGAGCCCTGAGACAGACCGCCAATCCATCAAAGACTGGCTGGAAACAGTTCCCGATACCGAAACGGTCGCCGGATTCGTTCCCGGGCCGGGCATCGCCAGACTTCAGCTGAGGTTCGATATCAATGAACTGCGCGCCGCCCTGACCGAACTCACCTCCCACAGCGAGTTCGATGGAGGTAAATTCGCCGAGCAAGGGTTCGGGGCGATTGCCCTGACCCGCCGCCCGGGCGTCGAACACCAGTCCTCCAATGATTTGTCGGGAAGATACTGGTTGCGGGCCGACGATCGATACGTCGAGGAGCCCAGAGAAGAGCTGGTGGACGAGGCCGCCTTTTCCGAACTGGTACCCGACGTTAGGGGTAGCTACTTCGAACACGTGCACGAAGAACTGGGAGCTCGTTTCCAGGTGGGTCGGATGCGGGTGCTCTGGAAGGCTCTGTACAACTGCAACTCGTGGCATCGCGACCCCGAACCGCGAATTCATGTACCGATTATCGCCAACCCCGGTTCGCTGTTTGTGGTCAACAACCACTGCACCCACTTGCCAGCCGACGGGTCGGTGTTCTTCACCGATACTCGGGGGTATCACACAGCACTCAACGGTGGGTTGGAAGGCAGGGTTCAGCTGGTCGCCGCGGTGGCTCAACCTCGGTCATGAAGTCGGCGCTTTCCGAATTTGCGCTCGAGCTCGGCTACGACGACCTCGACGATGACGTAAAGGTATTCGCGCGCCGCTGTCTACTGGACATCGTTGGGGTAGCGGCCGCCGGGTCGACCACCGAGATGTCGCAGCTGATGAGGAATCACGTAGCCGAACAGTTCGGGGCAGGCGAGAAGGCCGCCACAATGCTCTTTGATGGTCGAAGGGTCAGCCCAGTGGGCGCAGCCCTTGCTGGCGGGGTCACGATCGATTCGGTCGACGCCCACGACGGGCACAAGCTAACCAAGGGCCACGTTGGTTGTGGCGTTGTGCCGGCCGTGCTTGCGCTTAGCGAGGCCCACGCCGTCGACGACGCTGCCGAACTGCTAACGAAGTTGGTTATTGGCTACGAGCTAGGCACCCGGGCCGGTATGGCTCTGCATCGCACAGCACCCGACTACCACACGTCGGGCGCATGGGTCGCCGTAGCTTGCGCGGCGTTGGGCGCCCGAACTTTGGGCCTTGACCACGGCGCTACCCGAGAAGCGCTTGGCATCGCCGAGTACCACGGTCCTCGGAGTCAAATGATGCGCGTGATCGACCATCCCACGATGATCAAGGACGGTTCGGGCTGGGGCGCTATGGCCGGACTAAGCGCCGCCTACCTTGCCGCTGACGGCTTCACAGGTGCACCGGCCATCACCGTGGAAGCCGACGAGGTAGCCGATCTCTGGGGCGACCTAGGTTCGCGGTGGCGAATCTTCGAGCAGTATTTCAAGCCTTACCCGGTGTGCCGCTGGGCGCAACCAGCGGTAGAAGCAGCGTTAGACCTCTGTCGCCATCACGATCTCGAGGCCGCCGATATCGACCACTTAGAGATCACCACATTTCATGAGGCGAGCCGACTCGCTACCGCCGCACCGGCAAACACCGAACAAGCCCAGTACAGCCTGGCCTTCCCGACCGCGGCCGCGATCGTGCGCGGTCGATTGGGTGTCGCTGAGGTCGACGGCGAAGCACTGAGCGACCCCGAAATCCTGCGGCTCTCGACTGGCGCTGTCATTGGGGAGCGTGACGCGTTCAACGACGAGTTCCCGGCCCGGCGCTTCGCAGAAGTTGCCATCGTCACCAGGTCGGGGCACCGGTTCTATTCGCCACCCACCGAAGCCCGAGGCGATCCGGAAGCTCACCTCGACTACGACGAAATCGTCACGAAGTTTATTGACTATGCCAGCCCGGTCGTTGGCCATGAGCGCGCCAGCCTCATCCGGAGCGAGATCGAGCAACTCGATTCGGGCGGCGAAGTCGGCACTCTACGAGGGTTGCTCAGCTCGGGGGCCTAGCCAAGCTCCGCCATTAGCTTTATCTCCACATCGGCTCCCAGTGGCAGGGCCGCTACTCCGATGGTGGTTCGGGCGGGGAAAGGTTCGGTGAACTGTTCGGCATAGGCCGCATTCATCTCGGCGAAGTCGTTCATGTCGGTTAGGTAGACGCTGACTGTTATGACGTCGTCGGGCCCTAGACCAGCGGCTTGAAGGACACTGAATAGGTTCGCGAAGCACTGACGGGTCTGGGCATCGATCCCACCAGCGACCAGCTTGCCGGTTTCGGGGTCGACCGGTGTTTGACCCGAACAATACAGAATGCCACCGCTGGCTATTGCGGCGCTGTACGGACCGACCGTCACAGCATCGTCGGGTGAAACAGCTGAGCGCATGGAGAAGATTCTTTCTGTGACTAGCGAGACTAGACAGCACGGCGCAGCCCTAGGTTCATTCTAGGAGATTGCCAGACAGCAAGAAAGCTTCGCTTCGGCAAAGCAGCGTTACCAGCGTCGCGAGAGGATACGGTTGCTCGACCCATGAGCATCAAACCACGAGGAGATCTGCAGCGACGCACGCTGCCTCGTTCTCACCCCGGCGTAGTCATAATCGCCGGCTTCTTGGCTCTATCAGCAATCGGTGGAGCCTTGTTGGCGCTTCCACTCAGCCAGACAGATTCTGCATCGATGACCGCTGGCGATGCGCTTTTTACGAGTGTGTCCGCGGTGACAGTAACCGGGCTCGTGGTTCACGACACAGCGACGGCCTGGACCACCTTTGGGCAGGTGGTGATCCTCGTTCTAATCCAGATCGGCGGACTTGGAATCATGACGCTCGCTGGGTTCATGGGGCTCGTCGTATCGCGCCGAATGAGCGTTCGTGCCGGAATGCTTGCCGGAACCGAAATCGGACTCACACATCTCGGTCCACTCCGCCCTCTGGTGCGTAGCCTCGTCAAGTTCGTGTTCATATCCGAAGCGGTCCTAACCGTCGCTTTGGCAAGTCGCTTTCTCATCGGAACTAGCGGAGCCACAGAAGGCGAGATCGCTCGGCCGATCTTCGATGGCTTGTTTCACGCTATCTCGGCTTTCAACAACGCTGGATTTAGCACGATCGGTGGCGGTCTCGAATCCTATGTCGACGACTGGTTCGTAAGCCTTGTAATAGCCGGCGGGTTCATTGTCGGGGGCCTGGGCTTTCCCGTAATCTTCGAACTCGCACGACAATGGCAAGCGCCCAGAATCTGGAGCCTCCACACAAAGGTTTCGCTCACGTTCACTGTGATGCTGCTAGTGGGCGGTACGGCGATGATCGCTCTGCTCGAATGGGGAAACGAACAGACTCTCGGAGCGCTCGACCCGGTCGACCGACTACTAGCAGCATTCTTTCAATCGGCGACCGCTCGCACCGCAGGGTTCAACACCCTCTCGATCGATTCGCTACACCCGTCGACTTGGCTCGTGCTCGTGCTGCTGATGGTCATCGGCGCTAACAGCGCTTCGACCGGCGGCGGAATCAAAACCACTACCGTCGCAGTCGCTCTGCAGGCCGCTTACGGGCAACTGCGAGGCGACCGCGACGTTACGATTTTCGGCCGTCGCATCCCCACCAGAATTCAGCAGCAGGCACTCGCTCTAGTGGTCGTAGCGTTAGGAACCGTGGGCACCGCGGCATTCCTACTCGCCGTCGTCGAGCCAGATATTCCTGCGGTCGAATTGCTCTTTGAGGCAGCATCGGCCTTTGGAACCGTCGGGCTGTCGACGTCGGTGACGCCCTCGCTCGGCACGCTCGGTCGATTTATCGTGATTGTGTTGATGTTCGTTGGCAGGGTCGGACCCATTACGTTCGGAACCGCATTCTTGTTCCGCGCTGAAACCCAGCGATTCCGTTTTCCCGAAGACGATCTGATGGTTGGATGAAAGAGGTAGACGAAAGATGAGCGACAGCAGCGAAGGGGCCTCCACCCTCGACCGCATCCTCGGATACGCGAGCCGAAGACTTGGGCGCGATGGCGAGCCTCCATCGAGCCCTACCGACAAGGTTTTCGTGATTGGTCTTGGACGCTTCGGCTCGGCTGTGTGCGCCACCTTGGTCGACCTAGGGCTCGAAGTGATGGCGATCGATATCGATTCCGCACTCGTCGACAAATGGGTCGACATCTTGCCGAACCTGCGGGTTGCAGATGCAACCGATGGGGCCACTCTCAAACAGCTAGGCGTGCGCGACTTCGATGCCACAGTGGTCGCGATCGGTACTGGAATCGAGGCGAGTGTTCTGACCGTCGCAGCGCTGAGCGACGCTGGCGCCCCCAACATCTGGGCGAAGGCAATGACACCCGAGCACGGCCGAATCCTCGAACGGGTAGGTGCCCATCAGGTTGTTTATCCAGAGATTCAGATGGGCGAACGGGTGGCACGAATCGTCAGTGGAGCGGTCGTCGACTTCTTTGAGTTGGGCGACGGGTTCGTTCTTGCCGAAATTGAGACACCAAAGTTCTTAACTGGAAAGCCGCTCGCAGAGAGCCAGCTACGCCACAGCTACGAAGTGTCGGTGGTGTGCATCAAGCCGAACGGTGGCCAGTTCACCTACGCCACCGCCGAGACCGTTCCCGAGCAAGGGAACCTCATCGTTGTGGCCGGGGCAATCGACGCCGTTAAGCGACTAACCGACGCCTCTCGAAAGGGGAGCCGTTAGGCACTCTTATCGCGCACCATCCAGAACGGCAGTGCTACGAGAAAGAAGGCACCTAGAACATTGCCGATGGCCGCCGGGAAGATGCTCCAGGCCAACGCTACGTCCCAACCCGGTCCGTTGCCGGTGGGCTGAATGAGCGACATTTAGGCCATGTTTGCCGGACTGTGCATGAACCCCGCAGCGACGAAGGCGGCAACGGTGAGAAACACCGGAATGTACTTGCCAATCATGGTTCGGCCCATCGTCGCAGTGAACGCAGCCATCCCTACCAGCCAGTAGGTCTTCGCCTGCCAAGGCGCTATCCCACCAGGGCTGCGTAAATTACTCCGGCGACCAGGCCGAAGACCACATGCGCCATCACCATTCCCATCGGTGTCATCTTTCCGAATCCGGTCATCATCGAACCCGGCGCGTCCATCTCGCCCGACTTAACGAGTGGATGACCCATGGTGAGCATCATTGGCATTGCCACTGTGACCATCGCGCCGTGAACCGAACCGAAGACGATGCCGAGCACCGTGGCTCCGCCATCGGAGGTGGGGCCGAATGCGTGCAACAGTCCAGCATGAACCAATCCAAAAGCAGCGCTCATCATTAGATGCATCATCAGGCCAACTCCGTAGGCGAGGTTATCGGCCGCCTTGGGCATCATCATCGTGCCAAGGGTCTTCAGCAGATCCATTCGAGTCATGCCCATCGCACGACCGCCGTATATAACCATCAGCATGGCGATACCGCCGATGAGCCCAGCCAATATGGCTATGCCCGCGGAAAAGTTACCTGCAAGATTTAGTGCAAACACAATGTTCTCCCCATGTGGTCGATACGCCACACTCGGACGCATACGTCGAAAGAACCCAGCACGCCAGAAAATGATTCCGCGTCTTGGGGCCCCAATAGCAGACGTGCACGGAGTCAGGGCAAAGATCGACGCATCGTGAATTCGCTTCTGCTAGCACTTGGACTAGTTCTGGTCGACCGTTGGCCACATCGACTTGGCGACGCACGGCTCTGGAAGATCAACTTCGTCGCGCAAGCATTCGACTATCGCTGGTCGCTGCGGCCTGCTCCGCCGGCTGCGCAGCGGTGGGTCGAGCGAATGGCCCGAGTCGAATCTGGCACTGTTGCACAAACGATTCGCGGATATCGTCACCGCCAGGTTCAGCGACTCACCAGTCGCCACCCGGGTGATCCAAGAATGACCAACCTTGGCCCGGGGCCACGGACCAAGAACACAATGCAGGTAGCCCTAGCGGTCGATGCCCGCCTCGACGGTTGCGCTACCACAGCGATGCCTTGGTCAGAATCTGGTGATCCTGTGTTGGAGATAAGTGTCGACCGGGTAGCTAGGACCCAGGGCGTCGTCGGCCTCGCATCCACCCGCCAAGAAGCCCAAAGAATCGCCGAATCATGGGGGCCCGGAGCCAAGGGTGTGGTATCGGTCCGAGATCCCGGCCATCCGTCGCACCACCTTTTCAACGTTGTCAACCGCGGCGGCGACGTAGCGTTTCTGGATTACTCAACCGCTGTGAAGCAGAGCAGGATTGGCGGACTCAGCTTTGTCGGCAGTCCTGAGGATCAGGCCGAATGTCACCTTGCAAACATCGACGAAGCGTTTGCGTTCCCGAGCGTTCGTATCTGGCGGACACAGAATATTCCAGGCCGGAGCCGCCTGAGAGATGACCTGCTCTGCCTCGATTTCGAATCTCTGAGATCGGCCATCGACGCTTCCCTTCCTGAAACGATGTCCAGTTCCGATCGAGATTTAGTCGCAGCGCGTATCGCCACGTTTGGTTCCATCGACTATGCGGTTTGGTTCATAGAGCAAATCACGAGAGGCGCCTGCACTCTGCTGCCCGGCGACTTCGGATGTCTTGCAGGTCAAGGCCAACTCGAAGTCGAGCCACTGACAGCGCTCGACCGGGCGGTCCTTACACTCGCTGACGACGGGCACGTGCGGCTGGTCGGTCAGTTCGTTGAGATCACGACGCGCGACACACAGCACAATCGTGACCTCGCCAGCCTCTTTCTGGGCGCAACCTTGCTGACCGAGTTGGTCGATGGCTTGGCTTGGGAGACATTTGAGGTTCGAATCGACCATAAGGCGCGCGAACGCTTGCGCGAACCACTACCCGTCTACAGCCCTCCTGCGCCGGGCAAGGCCCAAGCCGAGCCGGCACCCCCACGGCGCCACAGCTGGGCGGACAGCAACCGAGTTCTAAGCCCGGGTACGCGAAAAACCAACTGTTGGAACACGGCTGCTTCGGTGGCGGAGTATCTCGAGTCGGGAGCGACCAGTTCGAGTCTGCCGATCTATCGTGAGGCCCCGTTTCGGCCGACCATTCGCGAGTATCTTCAGCTAATGAATGCTGGCCCGACCGTATTCGTGGCCGACAAGCACGACTGCGACCATGTGGTTTCGGCTTGGCCAGCGCATAGCCACGGGCTTGTCGTTGCGGCGCTGAGCGAGTCGAGCACCCATATCTTCAACGTGTACTTCGACGGCTGCCGGGTGCGTTACCTCGACGGACACGTGGGGGTCGACGGTGACTTCAACTTCGATATCCGCTGGCAAAGAATCGGAGTAGTCAGACTTGGAGCGATGGCGTCCTTTGACCTGTCCGGCTACCAGGCGACCTCGCTGCGAAACGGAGGATCGGCCCCGGCCCGAGAGCATGTGATCGCCGCCGCTGTAACGGCTCGCTGAGCGATTCTCTGCCAGCCAAGCGTTTCGATCTCGCCAAGTTCTGCTACCGATCGGCCAAACCCTAGGTCCCAGATCGAGGCCAAAACGGTCGCTGCAATCGTGTCGCCAGCACCCACCGTATCGACAACGTCTATCGCTGGCGCAGGCGCCGTCACAGCATCTTCAGGGGTGAGGATGGTTAGCCCCTCAGCTCCCTTGGTTATCAGAACGACAGCTATCCCCGATTCCAAAAGCTGTTCTGCACATGACTCCGCAGAGCGCTCTGGCCAGATCCAGGAGAAGTCTTCGTCGGAGCCCTTGTAGATGTTGGTGTGCGCCAGCCAGCGTTCGTGAAAGTGATGCCACCGCGCCGGGTCGTCAATTATTTGGGGCCGAACATTGGGATCGAGCGACACGATTCCGTCGTGTGCCTCGACCAGCGTCGCTATCGTCTCAGCGGTCTGGCCACGAAATAGGCCGAGCGTGCCCCCATGCAATATGTGTGGACCAACCCCTAGGGTTTCGAGTAAGTCGACGTCGCTGAGGAGCGTGTCGGCCGTATTGGTTCCTTCAAAACGAAACCGTAACTCTGGTACGTGTTCGACAATCGCCCGAGCAGTCGGGGCGCCAGCTCGTTGACACGCCTCGACATTGACGCCATTGGCTAGCAGGCGATCCCAGATAAGCACGCCGTACTGGTCGGTTGAGACACAACCTACGAAGGCGCTGGGAACTTCAAGTCTCGCTGCAGCGATAGCCGCGTTCATCGGCCCTCCCCCAGGCACCGCATGAGGAATTAGATCGACAAGGGCTTCACCACAACTGACTATCACTGTGCGAACACTACAACCGCTGCCCGACCCGAGTGCCCAACACTACGGTCGACAAATCTGTCATGGTTAGCCCATGACGTTAGAGCCGAACGATCTCGGGTCCCCCGACGACGACGAACCATCGCCCGAGCCCAAGAAGAAGAAACGGTTGAGCGGGGGTCGGTCGACGATGGTTGGGGCGGCGATGCTGGCCGTCGGCGAGATCATCGAACCCGAGAAGGCCAGCGTCGAGATATCGCAGCCGAGTGCCGCTCCCGAGGACGACCCCCCGTTCGATATCGACTTCGGCGACCTGCCCCTGCTGGGCTAATTCATTCCGTTCTGGCGGCGCTGGTGCATACTGGGTGTGCAACATCGCCGCAATTTCAGGGAGAGCCTCGCCTCGGCCTAACGCCACCGATTGAGTTATCAGCCCAACTCTGAAGCTTCGTCCTCGATTGCAGGCTTGTCATCAACCGATGGGTCGATGAGTTCGAGGAGCGCTAGCAGGATTACGCCGCAGACTACGAAGATGTCGGCAACGTTAAACACCGCAAACCATGAAACGTTGATGAAGTCGACGACCTCGCCCGACAAGAATCCGGCTTCGGCTCGCCAGAGTCGATCGAACAAATTGCCGATAGCGCCGCCAAGGATGGCTGCCAACAATACGCCGCGTCGTACCGTTGGTTCCTTGCGCAATAAATGAATCAAGAACAGCGCCATCGCCACAACCAGCAAGCCGATTAGACGACCAAACCCGCTACCGGCACTGAAGGAAAACCCGCTGTTGAAGAAAAGGTCGAGTTTGAGTGTCGGCAGCAAGGGGATCATCTTGTCGTTAGCCAGGGCATCGAGTGCCCAAAGCTTGCTGAGCTGATCTAACCCAAAACAGCCCACCGCGACCGCGGCGCGTTGAGCAAAAAGCCCATGCTCATCGTTGGAACCCATCCGAACGAGCATACTTTCCAGAAATGACGGTTCCGGTCAAGCCAAGCCCACAACAGCAAATTACTGTTGTAATGACCGGCTAGCAGTTACTACAACAGTAATTTGCGGGGCGAATCTGTAATTACTGCTGCAATGACCGGCTAGCGGTTATTACAACAGTAATTTGCGGTGGGGTTTTCGTGTCGATTTGTTTGGCGGTCGGCGTCATGTTGGTGAACACAGGCTGCGGGCGACGTCCGTAGCAGAATCGACAATAGGGAGTTACCACAATGGAATACATGATCATCAACAACTCGGCCGAAACCGACACCCCTGCGCCCGGCAGCCCAGAGTTCGAGGCGTTAATGGGTCGCTGGATGGCTTACAACAAAATGCTGATCGAGAACGGTCACTGGGTGAGCGGGGCGAGCCTTGCGCCGTCGAACACCGCGACGACCGTACTCAAGGTCGAGGGGCGGGCAACCGTGCTCGATGGACCGTTCGCCGAAACCAAGGAGCAGATCGGTGGCTATTACTTAATCGAGGCCGCTGACCTCGACAAGGCGATCGAGTTGGCCACCGCAATGCCCATCGACACCTGCTCCATGGAGGTGCGGCCGGTCGCGTTCCGCCCGGACGCCAGCTCAGACTCCTGACGGTGGGCGAGGTCGCCGAACAGCTACAACAAGCCGCACGCAATGACTGCCCGCGGATCCTGTCGATCCTCGCAGCCATGTTCGGCGACCTCGATCTCGCTAGCGAAGCTGTCCAAGACGCTCTGCTCGCCGCCACCCGAAGCTGGCCCGAGCAGGGCGTCCCCGACAACCCGGGCGGATGGCTGATGACGGCTGCGCGACGCCGCGCCCTCGACCGAATCCGCCACAGATCCCGCTACGAGAAAGGGATCCACAATTCGGCCAAAGAAATCCAAGAGCGGGCGCTACCCCCAGACGCACAGGACATAGCGATGATCGACGACCTCGATGGCGATGACCCCACCGACGGAGACGAACGGCTCCGGCTAATACTCTTGTGCTGTCACCCAGCCCTCGACCGAGACACTCAGGTGGCCCTTACGCTGCGCCTTGTCGGAGGCCTCACCACTACCGAGATCAGCGCCGCCTTCCTCATCCCAGAGGCGACGCTGGCGCAACGAATCGTGCGGGCGAAACGCAAGATACGTACCGCCGGAATCCCAATGACGCTGCCCGAACACATAGACGAGCGCCTCGACGCGGTGCTCGCTGTGCTTTATCTCATTTTCAACGAGGGCTACCTAACCAGTGGCGATTATGCCGAAACCGTGAGGGTCGACCTCATCGCTGAAGCGCTCCGACTCACACGTCTGGTCACGCGGTTAGCTCCCACCTCCGCCGAAGCCATTGGTCTGCTCGCGTTAGAGCTATTTCACCAAGCACGATCCGAAAGTCGAACCAACGAACTCGGTGACCTTGTGCTTCTAGACGACCAGGACCGAAGCCGATGGGATTGGTCGCAGATCTCCGAGGCAAACACGGTTCTTGCCGCCGCTATGAGAAGAATCGATCCTGGGCCCTACCAGCTCCAAGCGATAATCGCAGCGCATCATGCCAACCCGGTCCACCCCGACGCCACCGATTGGCCAACGATAGCGACCCTCTATACCCAGCTAGAGGCGATGCTCGGATCTCCTATCGTGTCATTGAATCGTGCGGTCGCGATTGCGATGGCCGACGGCCCACTCGCGGGACTCAGCATCGTCAACGAGCTCGAAGGGCTCAATGACTACCACCTCTATTGGGCCACCAAAGGCGAACTGCATTGCCGGGCGGGTGAATCCAAGCATGCCGTGGCAGCGTTTCAGACGGCTCTCAAGTTGGCAAAAGCGCCAGCCGAGCGGCGACATCTCACCAGCCGGCTAGAAGTCTGCGCTCGAGACGCAGGCGAGTAAGCGCGATCAATCCAAGCCCAGGGTGAAGTCTAAGGAATTGTTGAGTCGATTTTGCGAGCACTCGGAGTCACCACCATGAAGCCGACGCAAACCCGCGTTGCTCAAGACATGGGGAGAAGCTAAATGATCAGCAAAGTTCAGACCGAGACCTGGGAAATCGTGGCGCAAGAGCGCCGACAACTCGTAACCGACCTCGCCGACCTCGCCGAAGCTCGCTTTGATACCGACACCGATCTCGCCGGTTGGACAGCCAAAGCGGTGCTCGCCCACATCGTGACACCGTTCCTCATCGCGACCCCAAGGTTTGTCGGTTCGATGATCCGCTACCGCGGAGACCTCGACAAGGTCAACAATAAGTACGCTGCCAAGCTCTCAGAAAGGCCAGTTTCTGAACTGCTCGCAGCGCTCGGCGACAACGCCGATTCCAGGTGGTCGCCCCCCGGTGCGGGGGTCGAACTGCCGCTGACGGAAATCGTTGTGCATGCCCAAGACCTACGGCGAGCACTCGGTATCGCCCACAAGGTTCCTGTCAACGTCGAGCAAATCATCAGCGAGTACACGGCTTCAAGGAAGGGTTCTACTCCTGTCGCGCAAGCCGACATCGATCGACGGCTAGCGCCGGTCGGCTAGGAACTAACCACGAGCGCCACCCCGACTAGTACCGCGACGAGACCAGCCAGTTGCGCACGCGATACCGAATCACCGAAATAGAGATAGCCGACGGTGACCGTGACCGCGGGGAACATCGATGCGGTCACAACCGCCGGGGTGGCGTCGAACTGAACCGCTCCAAGAAAGAGAACGGTGCTCAGCGCAGCGAACACCCCGGCCGCGATTGTGCCAAGGCGAAAGCCATGCGGAGGAAGCGGCGAGACATGGCTTCGGGCGGCTAACGCCCAGATGACCGACAGCGCCGCCAGTCTTTGGCTCGCGGCGGGCCAAGCGCCACTTTCAGATGAGACATCGATTACTAGGGTCTGTCCGGTGCCATAGCTCATACCCGCCAGCAGCCCCCACTGGAGCCCGGCTCGTACGTTGGCACCAGTCTGTCCACCAGCGGTTAGCAGTACTAATCCAACGACCGCTACCAGCACACCAACATAGGCGATCCGGGCTGGCGCCCCTTGGGTAGCAGCGGTATAAGCAAAGGGCACGAGGGCTGACAGCGTGGCAGTAAGGGGGGCGACGACTGCAGAAGATGCGCGTTGCAGACCGCTGTAATACGACGACATACCTATACCAAACCCGAGGCCCGAGAGGGCTCCTAACAGCACGTCTCTTGATCTGAAGTCACCGCCGACGATGAACACCGCGGCGAGGGCCGCCACTATGGCGACCGCCTGTATTCCAGCAACGGTTGCCAAAACACCCCTTGCACGCACTATTCGGCGCGCGAAAAGGTCACCGAGCCCAATACATAATGCACTTAGTGATCCTAAGAGGGCACCCACTTCAGTCTGGTGTGTGGTTGCTCAGGATGATTGCGAGTCGCCTTGAAGCGCTTCTGATTCGACGAGTCACAACACCACAGTAGCCACTAATCGGCCGCAATTTCTCCTGGGATCTCTTGACTCTCCCCCCTAGGGAGGGTCAAGACTGGGAGCGTGCCCCAATCCGACCACGACGACCCGCTGATGCCGATCGGGATGTTTTCGCGAGCATCACTAGTCTCGGTGAAGGCACTTCGTTCCTATCACGAACTCGGAATTCTGGTACCGGCCGAGATAGACCAAGAAACCAACTATCGGTCATACCGGGTTTCTCAACTCACCGACGCGGCGATCGTGAGGCGGCTTCGCGATCTAGATCTACCGCTCAAAGACATCGCCCAAATCGTGAAAGCGCGCGATCCCCAAATCACGCACAAGATCATCGCAGAACACGAACGTGAGATGCGCGAGCGCCTTCGCGACGTCGCCCGAATCGTCAATGAGCTCCAAACGACGCTCAGCCAGCCCAGTCTTGGAACCCCGGTTCACGTCCGCGATGAACCCACCCTGCACGCGCTTTCGGTCTCGGACCTAGTCAAAGATGGCAACTATGCCGCGTTCCTGAACAAAGCATTCGCCAGCATCTACTCAGCAGCGCAAGACTCCGGAGCGATTCCCGCCGGCCCTGGGTCTGCCAGATATCCGCCAGACGTCGCCTCAGAGGATGAGCCCGTCGAGGCCTACACCGCGATTGCCGAGCCTGTTCCGATGCCCGACACCGCTCAGGCAGCCGGGGTCGTCGTAGCTTTGATTCCTTCGGAGCGGTGCGCCGTAGCAACCCACGTTGGCGGCTACGACACGATCGCCGAAACCTACGCCCAGTTGGGGGCTTGGGTCTCCCGCAATGCCATACCGGCCGAACGACCAATACGCGAGCACTACATCGTCAGCACCGATCCCGCGACCCTCACGCTTCTTCCACAGGAGGAGCTTCGCACCGAAATCTGTTGGCCGATCAACGGTCTCATCAGCAACAATTCACCCAATACAGAAAGCTCACCAACATGACCCTGTCCGTCGCTGCCATCACCTTTGACTGTCACGATGCCCGCAAAGTCGCCGAATTCTGGTCGGCCGCGTTCGACCAACCAATCGACCTCGAGCCGCCAGCTAGCCAATTCTTCGCCTCGATCGGCCGATCGAACCCCGACGGCTCCGGCCCTCAGATGATGTTCATCAACGTCAGCGAATCGAAGGCGATAAAGAACCGAGTACACCTCGATCTTCAGGCCGACGATCGCGCAGCCGAAGTCGAGCGTCTCACGTCGCTGGGCGCAACCCACATCCACGACAAAGAAGAGTGGGGAATGAGTTGGACCACCTTGGCTGACCCAGAAGGCAACGAGTTCTGTGTAGCCACTCACTAAGAAGCATTTGCAGGCCGTGGTGAACGGTGTCCACTCAAGGGTATGTCTACCCGTAGACGGTGGGTATTCCAAGCGGCCTAGCTGATCCGAATGGCTCATTTGTGGGGCTCGTTGGCCGATGGTCACGCGACCCGCAAAGGAGGTGTTCGGCCATGTCGCACAAGGTTACGCGCACAAGCGCACGCCGCCGTGACCGTGCGCGCCCGCATTCTCTCGCGGTCATCGGCATAGCAATCGCCGTCGCCTACCTAGCTTGGCGAACGACAACCCTCGGCTCAGGCACCACCCTCTTACTGTCGGTCCCACTGTTCTTGGCCGAACTGGGGGGCCTAGTCCAACTTTCATTGTTCGCGTTTCAAGCATGGTCGGTCCCCCCTCTCCCAGCGGAGAGAGCCGAGCGCACTAGTGAATTCGGAAAGCCGATCGCACTGGTGGTAACAGCTCACAATTCGACGGTCCGCTCGCTAGAACAAAGCCTCGTCGGCTGTCAGACTCTGCGCGGAAGAACCCAGATTTGGGTGGTCGAAGACGAGCATCGCGAAGAGGTCGCTCGGCTGACGGCATCGTTCAATGCGACGTACGTGACCGGCATCGAAACTTCCGCACACGCAATCGACTCGATGGCGTCATCGGGTCGGTTCAAGTTTTTGATCTGGCTAGATGCGGGCCAGATCCCAATGCCAGACCTCATCGACGCTACCTTGCCCAAGTTCTTGAACCACGATTTGGCAGTCGTGCAGGTCGGGGTCGAACTTTTGAACAGCGACTCGCTCCACCACATGCGCAGCGGGAGCAATACCGATGCGCTACTGCGCGACGTGATTGGTCCTGCTACATCGCAGCGGGGCGCAGCGCCGTGGTTCGGACCCGGATCGGTGATTCGCTGCTCGGCTCTGCTATCGATCGGCGGACTCAAGGTGCATGGACCTGCACCGGTTCAGCAGGCCCTTGCATTGCTTCACCGTGCGAGCTGGGAAACGAGCTTTGATGCCCGCTCGCTGATTCGCCGTAACGCGCCGGACTCGCTTTCGTCTTACCTCGACGAACGTCTCCAGCGCACTTTCTCAATCCTTGGGATTCTTCGGACACCGCAGAGTCCACTTCGCCTAAAACGCCTTCGGCTGCATACGCGCCTACTCCACATCGCACAACTGAGCGAGTTCGGTACTGGGCTGCGTTACCTCGTCTTCGTGGCCATCATGTCGCTGACGCTACTCACTGGGCGTCTACCGTTCAGCCCATCGCTGGCTCAGATGCTGAGCGCGTGGACCGTCGCTACCGTTGCACAATGGTTGGCGTTCAGGGCGCTCACTCGCGGCACGTTGGGTTTCGGAGATCGGGTCCGCGAAGCTTGGCGCACCATGGGCGTGGAAGCCTCAGCCCTAAGGGGGTTGCCGGTTAGCAGCGCAGGTAATTCTCCAAACTCAACAACAGACCAAGGTATTCGAGCCCTCGGGCAACTACGACTGTTGACGGTGGCAACGGTGTCGTTCGAGCTGGCGATCCTGCTCCGAGCTGCAACCCTTATCGACAGCGACTTCCTACCCTCATTCTCGCGCAACGAGCGGGTAGCGGCGCTGACCCTGTCGCTGCTGATGCTGGCACCGATGGTCGATGTTTTGCAGGTCGTGGTGAGGCGTATCCAGCGACGATCCGAACACCGAACCAAGACCAACCTCGACATCACTGTCGGCGACCAAATGGCCGAGACAATCGATCTCACGCCAGAGGGTGTCGGTGTCTCGCTTGAGCACGCTCCACCGATCGGCGAAACCATCTCGTTCACCCTGCGACTTCCCAAGCCCGATGGGTCGCTCAGCAATATCTCAGGCGAGATGACCTGCCGAGCCGCAAGTCGACTCGATAGCGGCGTGGTCAGAGCCGGGTTCGAGTTCATCGGCCTACCAAGTAGCGCAAGGCGAGCGATTATTGGCTACTGCACGATTCACCACGATCAACCGCAGGACCGACGAGCGACAGCGCGTCTGTCCACCGATTTAGCGATCGCCGTATCCGGGGTCGCCAGCCGCACGATCGACCTCACGCCCGCAGGTGTAGGGGTCGTTATGAAACAAGCCCCGAAAGTGGGCGAGCAGGTTCGCTTCGAGATCGATTTGCCACGAACGGACGGAACCATCACCAAGGTCAGAGGCAATGCGTTTACCAGAGCCGCAACGCCAACGGCGGACGGCCGAGTTCGGGTTGGGCTGGAATTCGACCGGCCTGACGCACCAGCTCGGGCAGCTCTGATTCGATACTGCGCTATCGACCACGCACTAGTGGTCGAGGAGACTTCGGAGGCCGTCGCCGCCCCCGCTGATCTAGTAGTCGCCAGGAAGTCGCCGACAACACAGAGCTTTCGAGCGCTCACCGGAGTGGCCACCGTCGCGGCCGTAGCTACCATCTTCTTCGGCCCTGCGGCAGGCACAGCAGAAGCCACAGCCTCGCCTGATGTCACGACCTGTTTGCTCGACTCGAATGGCGCTGCGATAGCTGGAGCACAGGTTCGGATTCGAAGCAACGGATCCTCCTGGATACCGGTTGGCACCACGGCAGCCGACGGTTGCGTCACCGCGAGAGCGCCCGGCGATACCGTCGAGGTCGAGATCAGGCACGCCGCGGTCACGTCCATTACCACTCACGATCTGCGCAGCTCCGACAGCGTCACAATTAGTACCGACCCGCGGGTCGTCAGATTCCTCGACCCTGATGGCCAGCCGGTTAGCGGAGCCGAGATTCGCTACTTCGTCGACGAGTGGCAGCTGGCTGGAGTTACCGACTCAGCCGGCGAGGTCATACTCGAACTCTTGCCAACCGACGCCACCTATGAAGTCCTTTGGAAAGGGCAACGGGTTAGTGAGTTCCGACCCGAGCCCGACCTGACTCAGGTGGTGATAATCATGGCCAGACTTCGTGCCGATGCAGGCGCAATGGTTACCGAGGTCGACCTTGGCGTCGGTTGGGAACCGTTTAACGACGGAATGAACGTGCTGTCTGGCCGTCTTGCTGTGCGTCTCCCCAATGGCTCGGTGACAAAGCTAGTAGTCCCGCCCGGCCACGAGATCTCGGTACCATCGGGCGATTTGGTTGAGCTCACAATCGTCACCGCGACGACGACTTCGGTCGAGACCCTGCCTCCAACGTCGCTAGCGGTGAACCCAACAACTGCTTCACCGCCAACATCGGTCTTGGTTCCAACAACAACGGTGGCTCCCCCGATTTCTGCCCCGCAAGCGCCGCCAACTTCGAGCGTGTCGACCACCGACCCGCCAGCCGCTGCTCCCAGCTCCGCCCCGCCGACAACTATCGGCTCTGCGGCAACAACGACAGTGCGGGAATCACCATGAGGGCAGCAAAGCTTGTCGCCGCTGTCGTCGTGGGTCTAGCCGCAGTGGTTTTCGTCTGGTCATCGGTTTCGACCAGCACCGCTCGGGTAAGTGCAACCACGAGCGGTCAGAGCGCCTTCGGTGCAGCATCGCTGGCGTTAACGAAGACCGAAACGTCAGCTGAGTTGCTGTTTCAGACCGGCGGACTCTACCCAGGACTCGAGGTGGAAGGCTGTGTTGAGATCATCTATGAAGGCTCAGTTCCGGGGTCTCTGAGGCTTCACGCCGGTCGGGTAGGGGGCACCGGACTCGACCGCTTCGTCGACATCAGCCTTCAGGTGTCCAGCAACCCGGGCAGCTGCGATTCCTTCACCGCGGACCAGGAAGTGTTCACAGGACGCCTGCAGAGCCTTTGGCAGCGACACTCCGAGTACGGCAACGGAATCATTCTCGCAGACGATGTCGTCGCTGGCACCCAGGTGGCGCTGCGCGGTGTGGTCAGTCTGGTTGATTCGGATCAGGCGCAGGGGCTCACGAGCGAGTTCTCGGCGACTATCGAGGTTCGGCCATGAACCGCTGGAGTCGTCTTGCACAAAACGCTTTCTCCAACGCCCTTCAGCCAGCGGCCACGATGCTCGCATGGGTCTATCTATACCTTGTGGCGCTGTTAGGTATCTGGATCCTCCTGGCGACAATAGCGACACCTTGGCGGCCCATCGTCATCACCAGCGGCTCTATGCAGCCGGCACTGCGGCCTGGTGATGTGCTGCTGATCGACGACCATCCAACGGGCATGGTTTCGCAACGTTCGGTGCTGACCTTCGAGTCGCCCATCGACCCAGAAGTACTGATCACGCACCGCGTCTTTGAAGCCAATGCAGAATCGGGTAGCTACATAACCAAGGGCGATGCCAACCCCACTCCCGATACCGACAAGATCTCACCGGAATCGGTAGTTGGTGTCGGGAGATTGGTTATCCCTTTGGCTGGGCTGCCGGTCGTGTGGGCCCAGAACGGCAACATGACAGCCATCGTGGCATGGCTGTTGTTGTCGCTGGCCGCTCTGATCGGGGCGGCGAGCAGCGCTCGTAGCTTTTGGCGCGAACCAAAGACTTCCGCGGTGGGCCGCGGATCACCGGTGGCCGACAAGGCTATCCGACGGGTCCGCGTGCTTGTCGCGGTGATGATCGTCAGCCAGTTTTTCCTCGACGCGACGCGTTTCGAGGCCCAGGGCCTCGCCCTAAACAAATGGTATGTCCTGATCATCTCGCTCGGGATTCTCGGAGCAAACAACGCGGTCTCGCTGATCGCTGGTCGAAGGAGCGATTTCCAGGGCGGATCCCGGCGGGCAATCATCGAACTCGCTGGCGACACCCTTTTGGTCGTTCTGCTCACCACGGCTACCGGCACATCTGGGGTCGGCTGGGTCTTGTTCGCATTGCCCATCGTCGAGGCTGCCGCCCGATTCCGTCTCTCCGGAGCCTTAGCTCACTGGATGGCACTCACCGGTGTAACGCTCGCTTCAAGAATCTGGATCCTTGAACACAACAACCCAGGGTCGGTCACACTGATCGACGAACTGGAACGGGTGCTAGATCAACTGAGTGTCCTGCTGCTCGTCGCCATCCCTGGTGCTCATCTTGCCGAGCAGCTAGTCGGCGATGTTCTCACCCAACGCAACGCAACCAATGATGCGCTTCAGCGAGGCCAACTGCTACAACACGTCGCCAAGACCGGCCATGAACTCAATCGACTCGGAACGCAAGTCTTTTCAACCCTGACCGAATCGACTCTCGCTCTCGGATTCGACCACGCCGATGTCTGTGTGCGGGTTGGCGACTCGCAATGGCGGGTCGTTGCATATCTCGGCAGATCTTCCGACCAGCAGTCTCCGATCCCGATACCAGGGGACCCAGGTTCGGCACTTCAAGACCCTGACATGGCGCTTCTCGAAGCAGAGATTAGAGCCGACGATGCTCCCTCGGCCGAAGTGGTGCCGCTCGCGGGAGCGGGCCTTGACATGCTGGCTCGGATCACGATTGCTAACCAAGACGACACCACCGTCGTCATTCGAGCAGCGACCGCGGATCACGATCTAGAGCCAGGTGCTGTCGATGCACTTCGGCTGTTAGCCGGGCAGGCAACGGTGGCGCTTCAGAACAAGCAGCTCGTCGATGAGCTTCGCGAGGTGCACGATGAACTCTTCCATCAAGCTCGCCACGATGCTCTAACCGAGCTTCCAAATCGAGCCAACTTCGCCACATCACTAGAGGAACACCTCCAACAGTTAACCGATTCAACGAAGCGATCCGCGGTGCTGTTCTTGGATCTCGACGGTTTCAAACTCGTCAACGACCGTTTGGGCCACGAAGCTGGCGACTCGTTGCTACACACGGTCGCTCAACGCCTCAAGGTAGCCGCTGGCGAAGACGCGTTGGTGGCGAGACTAGGTGGAGACGAGTTCACGATCCTGTTGCCCGGACTTGAGCATCCCGACCAGGCTCACGAGGCGGCCCGTCGAATTCAGGCGAAAATCTCGGCTCCTTACAGAGTCGGGCGCGACACTGCCCAAATCGGGGTCAGCATCGGCTCGGCCTTTTCTGATATCGGTATCGATGGCAGTGAGCTTTTGAGACGGGCAGATGCCGCAATGTACGCGGCCAAGGCCGCCGAGGAAGCCACCTACGTCACGTACAGCCACGACCTCGATGTTGCCGATCAGCGGCGCGCTCGACTGATGACCGATTTCGAAAAGGCACTCATAGCGCGAGAGATTCGCTTGGTTTATCAGCCAGTCGTAACAATTGACGGCGCGCAGATCGTCGGGGCAGAGGCTCTCGTGCGATGGACCCACCGCGATCTTGGGCCAATCAGCCCAGCGACGATCCTCGATCTCGCCGAGCTCACCGGGCTAATTGGGCAGTTAAACCATTGGATCTTTTCTCAAGCAGCCAACGATGCAGCGACCTGGCCAAAGAGCGCCCACGGCGACCGGTTCATAGCCGTCAACGTGACTCCGAGCGAACTCAACCTTCCTGAGCTGGCCTCGCACGTACGAGACGCGCTGGTGAGTTCGGGAATCGAAGCCAAGAACCTCGTCATAGAATTGAGCGAAAGGATCGTCGCACCCACTAAGGGCTTCACTGAGAACCTCGATCGACTCTCCGAACTCGGAGTTAGATTGGCCCTCGACGACTTCGGCGAAGGTCGAACCTCCTTGGCTCACCTTCGCGGCCTTCCGATAGATATTCTTAAGACCGATCAGCTTCTAGCTCAGCACTCGACACGAAGCGCCCCCGACCGAATCATCCTAGAGTCGGTCTGTCGGCTCGCCCACGAACTTGGCATGACGGTGGTGGCAGAGGGTGTCGAGGACCGAAACCAACTTGAAGCTGTGGCGGCTGCAAGAGCCGACTTCGTGCAGGGCTATCTGTTCTACAAACCAATGGATCATGGGGAACTTCTCGCCTTGTTGTTCCAGGCCGCCCCATCGTTCGCCGAAGCGAAGGTCAGCTAATGCCTCAGCCACTAATGGAGAAACCGTCGGCAGGCCCAGACAAGGTTCAGGAGCGCCGCCTCGCTCGATCGACCGCGCGGGCATTCGCTGCCGCCATCTCAGCGCTGCTCATATCGGCCCTCGTCGTAAACCGCTCGTCGACAGCGCTTCAAGCCGAAGGAACCGTCGCGGGAACGACATTTTCGTCCGGAACCATCGAGTTGGTCGACGACGACCAGGGACGATCACTGTTCGATCTGTCAGACATGGCTCCCGGCCGACCCGCCCAACGCTGTCTCGAGATTGAGTATCAAGGGTCGATCCTTCCGGTAGACCTCACCCTGATAGGCGAGTTCAACGGCCCGCTCGCCCGGTTTCTCGACGCAACGATCGAGCAGGGAAGCGGAGGAAACTTCGATTCGTGCAACAACTTCCAGGCTAGTGAGGAAATCTTTCACGGAACCCTTGAAGAGCTAGCGACGCTCGGTCGAATCGACCTCGGTCCGATAATCAATACTGGAGACCAACGCGAGTTTCGTATCACTTTCGATCTCGCCGACGAGCAGGCAGCTCTTGGCCTAGAAGCCAGCGCAAGCCTTATCTGGGAAGCCAGCCCGTCGTGACCTCCGCACGCCGCCGTCGCCAAATTGTGGCAAGCCTCGGTGTCTTGTTGGTACTGCTCGCACTCTCGGTCCCGGTGGCACTCTCGCTTCTCGCCCAGAACTCATCAGCCGAGTTCGCCGCCAGCGAGAACGTCGGCGTCAACCAACTCGGAGCTGCAACTCTCGATATCCGAGTAGGAGCCTCTTCAACCTCATTCGAAGCTACGAACATGGCACCTGGCGATTCCGCTATTGGTTCGCTCGTACTCTCCAACGCTGGCTCGCTGCCGCTTCGTTACGCGTTGAGCGCTAGCAACAGCGGAGGCCTGTTGGCCGACTGGATGCTGTTCGACGTTTGGACTTCCGACGATTGCAACGATCCGAATCCGTTGAGTCGCGACACGATCATCACTGGACTCGCGCTGGATCCGACGTCGACAGCGAAACTGATTGGCGATCCGACCACCGGCGTTCAACCCGGCGACCGCCCACTTGCACCACTCGAAACCGAGACGGTGTGTCTGGCCGCCCGTCTCCCACTCGCCGCGCCCAATGAGGTGCAAGGAACCAGCATCACCATCGATCTTGTAGTCGATGCCGAGCACGACATAGCGGCAAGCTGATGACACCAGCCGTCCAACGCGCCCGTCGCGCGATCATCCCTTTCATTTCGACGGTGACCATCATCTTTGTGGCGGTGGTGGTCGGTGCCCTTATCGCCGGTTACCGCCCTGTGGTCATTCAGACGGGAAGCATGGGCCAGACCGCACCGCCTGGCTCGATGATCATTGCGATGCCTCGAGCGGGCGAAGCTGTACAAGTTGGCGACATATTGGTGATGATGCGGCCCGACCTCGCCACGATCACCCACCGCGTCATCGAGGTCGAACGTGCCGATGGCTCCTCATTCGCCATCACCCAAGGCGATGCTAACGAGTCCCCCGACGCAACCCCATATCCACTCGATACCGAACAACTGGTTTCACGGTGGGTGCTCAAGGGGTGGGGGCACCGACTTCAGACGGTATTCGAACCGGGCATAGCGTTGGGCTTGGTAGCGCTGGCGACGCTTGCTGTCGCCGTCGGCCAGCTTCGTCGAATTTGGCGTGACCCTTCGGAATCCGACGCGACTCGCAAAGCGATGCAGCCACGCACCAGAACTCAAAGGAGACGACGCAAGATGGCCGTTGCGGCGCTCCCTCTAACCATCGTTATGACCGTTGGAGTGGCGTGGGCGATGTTCCAGTCGAGCGAGGTGGTAGCGAGCAATGACTTCTCTACCTCGGCCTGCTTCGACGCCCAGTTGGGCTCGGTACAGAGCGGCGAAGCGATTCACGCGGTGAGCGGTGTAGTGCAGATCCCAATCACAGCTGTCGACCCGAACAATGCATTTCTAATGCTGTCGACACGCAGCTCGAGCAATCGACCTGTCGGCTCAACCGTGCGCGGCATCCTGGCAGGCGGCGGAGTACGCATAGAGCTGTCACGAGCCACCAATGCCGGAGCGCCAGCACCCATCACCGTTGCGTGGTCGGTTGTCGAGTACTCCTGCGGGGTGTCGGTACAGCGAGGCACGGTTTCGGGAAACGGAACCAACCAAATCGACGTGTCGATCCCGCTTGTAGACCCCAGTGCCAGCTTTGTACTCGTTAACTCTGAGGCGAATCCAAGCGACCAAGACTTCGATGCCGATGACCTGTATTTCGGCCAGCTCACAAGCGGCACCAACTTAAGAATTTCGAGTGCCGCGCCACTCGATAGCGGACGTACCTTCTCTTGGCAGGTTGTGAGTTTCGACGACTCGGCCGACATCGCTATCGAGAACGTGAGCACGACTTTGGCCGCCGGGGTGACAACAGGTTCAATCGCGCTCAGTTCTCCGGTCGACGAGTCGTCCACGTTCCTTCTCGGCGCTGCCACCTCGGCAAGTTCAGGTCCCAACATTGGTGAACGTTTGATTCGCACATATCTGAGTTCGCCGACGTCGATCGCTGTGAGCAGACTGATTGCTGGCGGCCCGATCGACGTCCATGTCCAAGTGGTCACGCTAAAGGAGGGTTCAGCGGTGCGCCACGGCATCGTCTTTCTCGGAAGCGGCACGCCTACGGTTTCGGTCGCGATTACCCCTGTAGACACTTCACGTTCGACAGCCATTTCAACGATGACCATCGGAGGAGCAAGCGCCTCAGGTTCGACCTTCATGGTCGTCGACGACACCTTGGGCGAAGCTAGCGCGACCTTTACCCTCACCGATCCGACCACGGTTTCGATAACCCGTAACGAAACCTCGGCCGATGCCTCGTTCGGGTGGCAGGTAATCGAATGGGGTGGCCCTCGTTGGTGGGACCCTAGCTACACCTTCCGCCAGCGGATCGACGCAACCACCAGCACGGCTGCCGCTCCCGACGAATACACCCTTCCTGTGACCGTCGATCACGCCGCGCTCGTGACCAGCGGCCTCTCGCTTAGTGATGGAAGCGATTTACGGATCGTGCGTTGGGATGGCGCTTCGTGGACCGAACTCGATCGCGTTGTCGACCCCGATTCTGCCTGGGATCAGTCAGCGACAACTCTGTGGTTCAGGAGCCAGGATCCGATCGGGGTGGCCAGCACTATCTCTTATTGGATGTATTTCGGAAATGATGCTCCAGGGCCACCGGCCGATAACCCAGAAAACGTTTACCTACTGGTCGAGGACTTTGAGTCGGGAACACTCGGCGACTTCGAAGATCGGACCGGGTCGACCGGATGGTACCGAGCCGAGCCGTGGAGCAAGAGGATTGCCATCACCGTTCCCGCTGGTCGTGTTGCCAGCGACCTCGACGACTTTCCGTTGCTGGTGTCACAAACCATCCCCGACATTGGCAGTAATGCTCAGATCGACGGCTCCGATATTCGCTTCACGGCGGCCGACGGCGTGACACCGTTGAGCCACGAGCTCGAGAGCATCGATTCCGGCACTGGCAGCGTGGTCGCTTGGGTGAAGGTACCGACGCTCGCCGCCGCACAAGCAACCAAGATCTACCTCTACTACGGGGCCGCTGACGCTCCCGACCAGCAAAACATCCGCGACGTTTGGGCGGACGAGTTCGAAGGTGTTTGGCACATGCACCAGGACCCGAGCGGTGAAGCGCCCCAGGCGGACGATTCGTCGAGGCGAAACCACGACGGCATCAGTAGAGGCGCTATGACCAGCGCCGATTTAGCAGCAGGGCTTATCGGCGATGCAATCGACTTCGACGGCGTAAACGATCTTTTTCAGGTCGACCCGTTTGAAGTGAACAATGAAACCGCCTTAACAATTTCGGGTTGGGTCAAGCTCGACTCCTTTTCCTTCGACCAGCGAGTACTCACCAAGGCGACCGATGGATTCAATCGTGTTTTTGAGCTGACGATTCGAAATACCGGGGCTGTAAGAGGACGGTTCTCTCTGAGTGGGGTAAGAAGAGAATATATCTCGCCAGCTGGCGCGGTAACGCTTGGCTCCTGGCACCACCTCGCAGCGATCTGGGACGGCTCGGCAATCCGAGTGTTCGTCGACGGAGTCGAACTTGGCAGCAAGAATGTGCCGGGATCGCTCGATAGCAACCCGACCATGCCCGTGACCCTGGGAAACGTCGCATCCGCCGATAGACCATTCGATGGTCTGTTGGATGAGGTTCGACTCGAAACAGTCGCTCGCTCCCAGAGCTGGCTTGCCGCCATCGAATCGAACCAAAGCACTCCCGGAACCTTCGTCGTAATAGGACCGGTCGAGACGGGAACAT
>CBERPN010000023.1:0-27142 GCA_965524675.1 uncultured bacterium | reverse complement strand
GTGACGGACCGGATACCGACGTGATGCTCCCGGGCACTGCGACTCGCTCTTGAAGTGCTTCGGCCGCGCTGCTCCTGCCGGCGAGGATCATTGCTGGGCTCATCTCCGGATTCGTTTGCCGGGACCATGTGTCCCAGAAGCTCTCCGCACTCCGCAAGCCGAAGGGAGAGAGCCCGAGACTCTCGGAGAACCAGGCGTGGGTTGCCGGAGCCGCCTCCATCCACGTTTCAATCTCATCGAGGGCGAGAGCGGTCACACTGAGCCAGAGCGCCTCGTCACGCTTGTTGCGTGCCCATGTCTCCCGGTTCACCCATGGCCGCATGTACGCGGCCACGTACGCTATCGCTTCCGACGCCAGCGAGCGCCTGTTTTCGAAGTCTTTGTCGGCCTTCGTTCCTACGCTCTTCTCGACAGAAAGCTCCCATCGAGACTCACCTTGAGGCACCCATGCAGTCGTCATGCTGGAGGTGACGGTGCCGTCCCAACCCGAGCTTGACACGCCTTCACCCGCAGGCATGCCGAGATGCACCACCCCAGGGGTTGTTTCCAGGATAAGTCGTCGAAGAAATCTCGGAAATTCCGAGCGTGCATCTATGCGGTTTGCCCAATCCTTGAGCATCTGTCTGTCGGCATATCCGCTCCGACTCATCCAATCCCCATGCTTCTGTCGCTGTATTGATGGCCCTTCATTGCCACATCTTCCTTCGCTACGAGCCCCAGTGTCTCATGGCTGACGCGATTCTCGCACCCGGTTCTAGGCCGCCGAGCGACGAGCTGCGCTGACTGATCTAGCTCTCCAAACGTACTCGGCGACCGGCTCCGAACATGAGGCCATCAAGGGGCAGTCCAGCCTTTGACAGCGCGACTGGCAAAGGCTTGTGGGCGTGAGCCCCGCCATGTCTGCGCAATTCTCAGTACGACGTTTGGCGCCGCGCTCGCCGTGGCGGCAACCATGGCTATCTGCCTCGTCCACCTCCCGGTCCTCAGGAAAACGCCGAGACACAACGGCAGGTCCTGTCGGACCTGGCGGAGAGGGAGGTGCGGTCGCCATGCCAGCGTCACACCCAGGTGACGTCACTATCGCCCAGCCAGCGACTCTGCCGAACCCCGTCGAGGTGGAACTGAACCGCGTCGAGCAATCGGCCCTCCGGGATCAGCTTGCGGCGAGCATCGTTTCGACGAGGCGACGTTCGTCGTCATCGTTGAGGTTGCGACGAGTGAGCAGGGTTGCGTTGGCCAAGGCGATGATCCGTCCCCGATCGTCGGTGTCCGCATCGGGCTCGAGCCAGGATTGCACGTCGACCCAACGCCAAAGGGGCGAGCGGGTCGAGATGCCGTAGGCCGGCACGGGAAACCCCGAGCTGTCGGCATCTCGCTTGATCCAGTGGTTCACTGCTTGACGACTGCGGCCGGTGCGCTCCGCGATGTCAGCCTGGGAGACCAGTTCCTCTCCCTCGACCCGCAGGACCTGTATGCCCGCAACGGACTCAGCTTCGGTGATGGCAGATGCGATGGCATCGAGCAAAGTGGAAGCGTCACGGTCGACATCGAGAGCAGGGTGCCCGTCGAACGCGGCGACCGCAGCGTCGTCGAGACCGACTTCGAACAGCAGGTCACTCGTTGCCTCGTCGATCGGCTGGTTGAGGATCAGAATGAAATTGTGGGTGCTCATGGCGTGTCGATTCAGGTGTTGCGTCGAATGTGTCGTCGGATTTGCTTGGCGTGGTTGTCAGCGTTCTTCGGTGTCGACCACACGCGGAATGGATGCGGCTGGTCTCCGCTGATCACGTGTGTCGAGTGACCATGCCCGGAGGAATCGGTCACGTTCAGTCCTGCAAGCTCGGCTTCGCGGAGGGCCTTCTCGATCTCCTTCTTCGGGTGTGTCCTCCGTTTCACCTTTCAATACTAGCGATCCAGTAGACATTGTCAACTAGCGGGAGGGCGCTCGGCCGCCGCGTAGAGGGGTTCTGTGTCGACTCCGAGGACAGCCCGAAGCGCACCGTAGGGGCGACAGGCTCCCAAGATCAGCGACAGCTCAGCAGCACCTCCCGGTAGGTAGGTCCAGCAGGACCTGCCGTTGTGTCTCCACATTTTCTCTTGGACCGGGAGGTGTGGATTGCGCTGCGGGCTCGGCCCTGGAGCGCTCCTCGCTGGGGCACTGTCGCGCGATACGGCTGGGGATGTCCCTGGGCTCAGCACGTCGATAAGGGAGTGTCTGATGCGAAGATCACTGAGCGAGTACCCAGACCTGCTGACTGTGGAGGAAGCAGCCGACTACCTCAGAATCAGCCGAGCGCTCGGTTACCAACTCGCTCGGCAGTATCGGATCAGCGACGGAGCCGCTGGTCTTCCGGTCGTGCAACTCGGGCGCTGCCTGCGCGTACCCAAAGAGGAACTGGCGTTGCTCGTTCGTGGACTGCTACCAAAAGCCAGCTACGTGGGCAGCAGGCCGGCGTGACGAAGCTCGTCGATCGTCTGATCGGGCACGCCGAGAACGTCGAGGTGCACGATGGAGTCACCGTCGGGGCCATCAATCACATCGACTACTCGGGCCAAGAAAGGCTCGATCGCATCGCCAGCCACGATGATCGCCCCCGCCACGACGCGCTCGGGTTCGTACGCAGCGCGAAGAAACGCCCACACGTATCCGGTCTCGTCGACCTGGTTCACGTCAGCGGGAAGTGTCACGCGCACCCCCGTCGGATCGTTCATACGTCGGTCTCCCCGTCGAGCACAGCCGCCACGGTATCGGCGATGCCCTGGTCGAGGCCTTCGAGTGCGTGGGCGTAGGTGCGCATCGTTGTGGTTGGGTCGCTGTGGCCCAATCTGGCAGCGACCGAGCGCACATTGTGGCCGCCGGCGATGGCATGGATGGCAGACCAATGGCGCAGGTCGTGCAGTCGCCACTTCGGATCGATCTCGGCGAGCTTGCGGGTGCGTTTCCACCACCAGCCGATCTTGTCGGGGCTCGGCGGTTGCTCGTCCTCGCCAAAGATCCACGGCGACGCCGCAGCACGTTCGGCCCGAGCCGCTTCGATCGCGGCCAACGTGTGTTCATCGAGCGCAAGACCACGCTGCTCCCCTGTCTTCGTGGGCGACACCCGCAAGCGTTCGGGATCGCCAACCGGATGGGTACGGTCGATCGTGATCGCTTGGTCGATGATCAGCCGGCCGTCGACCACCCGATCCCACCGAAGCGCGGCGAGTTCGGAACGGCGAGCGCCCGACACTGCGGCCAGCCGGAGTGCCAGCGGCGCAAGCGGGTGCACCTGCTCGGCCACCGTCAACGCCAGGGCCACGTCGTCGACCGACATCACACCCCGCGGTGTCTTCTTTCGGCGCTGCAGTTTGGCGCTCGCCACAGGGTTCGTCGGCACCAGCTCCCACCGCACCGCCTGGCTGAACGCCGCCCGCAGCAACGTATGCAGATTGCGAATCTGGGCCTCACCAACACCGGCCTTGTGCATACGCAGATGCCACCGGTCGACCTCAGACACCGACAACCGGCTCACCGGCTTGGTCCCAATCTGCTCAGCCTTGATCCGCTCGGCCCGACTCGCATAGTCGCGCCGAGACGACACCGACCACGAAGGGCCCTGTGCTCGAGGTACTCGTCGAGCAGCTCGGCGACAGTCAGCTTTCCCGAACGGGGGGCCGGGCGCGACGAAAGCTGCGCGGCAAGACGTTCGGCATCACGTTTGCCACCGCGAATGGCCTTGGAGACCTGGACCGGCTTGCCCTCATCGTCGTAACCGACGAAAACGCGCACCTCCCAGTACCCCGGTCGCTTCTCCCGAATCGATGCCATGTTCGACACCGTAGCATCAGAAACTAGGGACAACTAGGGACAAACACGACCGTGAGGTGGAACGGGAGCCGAAACGGGATGTGAACCACCGACTCGCTGGAACCGTTGCAAATACAGCGTTCTCTACTCGATGCGCATGCCCGAGATCGCTCGGCTGATCACCAGCTGCTGGATCTGCTCAGTGCCTTCGAAGATGTCGTGGATCTACGAAGTGGGTATCGGCGGGTGACTCTTTAGGAAGTCGATGGCCTCTTCGGGGGTATCGACTACGCCGATCAGTTCGCTGTAGGGACGATCGCCTGCGAGGGTTCTCAGCAGAGGTGTTACGGGCAATTCCTGATTCCAGAAATCCCTACCCAGAAACACCATCGGGCTGGTTAGGTCGAACGTGCCGTAATGATTCTGGGTGGCGTCCTGGAACACTTCTTGGACGGTTCCCGCCGACCCCGGCGCGAATACGACGCCGTGGGTTGCCAGCGCTAGCAGCCCATCCTCGCGAATGCTGTTCGAGAAGTACTTGGCGATATGGCTGGCGAATTGGTTAGTTGGCTCGTGGCCATAGAACCAAGTCGGCACGGCCAGGCTTTCAGCACCCCCGGGGTAGCGGTTCAATATCTCGTAGCCGAGGTCGAGGTAGCCGGCGGTTCGAAAATCGACATTGCCGCCCAGTAGCTCGACCGATTCGTTGAGGGCCACGTCGGCGTGAGGTGCCAACCATGCCCCAAGGTTTGCGGCCTCCATCGCGCCCGGTCCGCCGCCACTCGCCACCAGATAACCCTCCCGGGCGAGCTGTCGGCCGAGGTGAACCACGGCGCTGTAATCGGGCTGACCGCGTTGCAATGCGTGACCGCCCATCACCGCCACAACTTGATGATCGCTTGTTAAGAGGTCGGCGAGGGCATCGTCGATAGCGTGGTCGTGGATCCGTTGGAAGAGGGTTTGGATCGCAGAGGCGTCGCGCCCGGCGCTGCGAACCTGTTGGGCACTCTGGTAGATCTGATAGTCGACCGTTGCTTCGAGCGAAGCGTCATCGCCCGTTTGGTATCCCTCCATTAGCTCGGCGAGCGAATACAACTGCGGTCTGTAAGGCCGGTAGGGAAGTTCTGGCAGACGAGGAAATACCAAAGCGCCCGAATCGATCAGGTGAAGCCGAACCCGGTCGGGGATTGTACCTCCGAGCACCGCTGCGCCTTGCCAATCGAGCGAGCAAACGTAGTCGGCGTCGCCGCCGAAATCGATCCCCTGAAGAACCGCGCAGTCGAGCGAACCGTGAAGGTCTAGGTGGCCTTCGATGTCGGCTATTGAGTGGATGTCGTACACGAATCCTCCGCTAGATATTGTCGCGAATAGCGATTGCGTTGACGTGCGCTGGGAAACCTTCGTGCTCGGCGAGCAGCATTGTGGCGGTAGCGATCTTCGACAGAGCGGTCGGGGTTAGGTGACCAATTGAGGTGGCCTTCTGGAATGTCTCGACAGTGATGCCCGAGGTGTGTCTGGCGAACCGGCCCGTCGGCAGTGCGGCAGGCGCGCCGATCGCGAAGTTGCCAGCCGATAGGGGAGTGCTCTGGCCGACAAGAACCTCGCCAGCATGAACGATGCGGTCGACGCTCGCCCACGGGTCGGCTATTGCAAGCTGAACGTGCTCGGACGCGAACCAGTTGGCTACCTCAAAGGCCGTATCGAAATCGTCTACCAACAGCGCGCCACCGTTTGAGCCGAGTGCGGCCAGCGCTGCAGCTCGACGTTCCGCAGGTAGCGATTCGGCCTGAATTTCGCACTCGGCGTCGGTGGCGGTGATGAGGTCTTCGTCGGTTGTGACCAACAGTACGGTTGAGTCGGTTCCGTGCTCGGCCTCGTTGAGAAGATCGGCCGCCAACAGCTTTGGATCGGCGGTGGAGTCAGCGATTATCAGGCTTTCCGATGGGCCGAGCACTACCGATTCGATACCGTGTCTTCGAACTTCGAGTTGGGCGAGTGCTACCGGAGAGCTGCCGGGGCCAATGATGGTGCCAACCTTGGCGATGGTGTCTGTGCCGAAGGCCGCAGCAGCAATGCCCGCAGGGCCGTTCACTCGAAACACTCTGTCGATGCCGAGTTCTTGGGCCACCACAAGTACCGCAGGGTCAACCTCGCCATTCATTCCAGGCACCGGCGGAACGATGACGATAAGTTCGGGAACCCCCGCCACGACCGCAGCGGTGGCCACCTGGGCTAGCACCGACGGATAGCTAGCCTTGCCGCTCGGACAAAACACTGCTGCCGAGGCAACCGGGCTTATGGTTTCGCCCACAGTGTGGCCCGGTGCGATTTCGGTGGTCCAACTCGACCGGCGTTGCATTAGGGCTTCGTTGAACGCCCGAATGTTGTGAATCATCTGGCGGATCGCGGCCAAAAGAGCGTCATTGACCTTGGTTTTTGCGGTTGCGAACTCTTGAGCGGTGACAGCAAGATCAGCAGGACCTACTTCGACCCCGTCGAACTGTTGCAGCGCCTCGCACAGTGCTGTGTCGCCCCGTTGTCGAACATCTTCGACGAGCGCCGCAATACTGGCCTTGAGCTGGTCTGATTCTGCTCCAGCCGCGCCACGACTAGCGAGCCAGTCGCGTTCCTCGGCGCTAGCTATCGCCCAGACACGCCGTTTCAACATGAGCGATCGGCTCTCGAGCGGGTCTGAGTCAGTTGTTTCATGGGTCTCAAGAATCTCCCGTCACGGCTTCGTAATCCAACACGCGGCTGTTTCGCGCGCCCAATGTGCGCATTTGAGCTAGAAAAATTGAAGAATGGCTTGCTCCCACTAGACAAACGGCAATGACAATGATGTAATTACGCCGCTGGGTTTCGGAACTGTTCCAACTTGTGGGTTGTGCCTCAGCCCCAATATTTTCCGGTCCCAACCAGTCGTACCAGAGATTTCATTTCAACAATCGCCCTACTAAATTTCGCCGAGGAGACCGCTATGCGTCTCGCAAAACCCGATCTCGATACCTCATGGCAGGACGAGTCCAACTGCTTGGGCGTCGACCCCGACCTTTTCTTCCCAGAACGGGGTGCCTCCACTCGCGAAGCCAAAGAAGTCTGTCGTGGTTGCATCGTGCGTGAAGACTGCCTTGAGTTCGCGCTGCAAAATGGCGAGAAGTTCGGTATCTGGGGAGGGATGAGCGAGCGTGAGCGGCGCCGTATTCGTCGTCAACGAGCCTTGGCTCGAGCTGCGGTCTCTAGCCCGGTCCCGGCTGTGATTGGCCAGACCTCATAACCCTGGCCTCCGCCGTAGGCCCGGCCAATAAAAATCTCGAGTATTGCGGAACTAACGCGCCAGAAGTGTCGTTGAGATGGTGTTGCCACTTCGTTGGTGAAACACATATCGGGCACTGATACACGGTGATCTGCAAAGCTCTACCGAGATGAGTATCGACATGTCGTTCACTGGTGACTGACAACCATTCAAACCCAGAGAAGGTCCCCACGTGGGAAGAGATCGCTCGTGATCACGGGCGATTCCTTTACACCGTGGCGTATCGCCTCACGGGAAACTACGACGACACACAGGATTTGGTTCAGGAAGTGTTACTACGGGTCGAGCGAGGCTTGGTTAACTACCAGCCTGGCAATCTCAATGGTTGGCTTAGTCGCATAACCACGAATGCCTTCCTCGACGCGGTCCGTCGCAAGAAGCGGCGCCCCGAGCAGGCGCTTCCTGACGAGCCCGACCGAGTGCTCGAGGGGGCGCCCGGCGCCGATCTTGCGCTGGCTGCCGCCAAATTGCCGGATCACTTGCAGGCCGCCCTACTCGAGTTGCCCGAGGATTACCGAGCCGTGGTTGTAATGTGCGACGTTGTCGGGCTTCAGTATGACGAGATTTCCGACCAGCTCGATATCCCGGTCGGGACGGTCCGCAGCCGCATCCACCGGGGTAGATCAAAGTTGCGAGAGATCTTGGCGCCAATTCTCGACGAGACGGACGGCTGATGCGCGACTCCGACCCGCGCGAGCTGTTCAATGCATTTCTCGACGACGAACTAGACGAAACCGAGCGCGACGTGGTCACGGCCGCCTGCGCCGAGTCAACCGCCCTGGCAACCGAGCTAGCCGACCTAACCGTGGTCCGGTCGCAGCTTCGATCGTTGCCCGACGTGGAGCCCCCAGAGGGCTTCTTCGAGTCGCTGCTCGAACGTGGCACCGCTAGCGCTGACGCCGAGCTACCAGCGAATGTGTCGTCGATGTCGACGGCTCGACGTGCTGTTGCCAAGCGACGCTCTGTGCCGTCGCTGTTAATTCGCAGTGTGTCGGTCGCTGCAGTGTTTCTACTGGTTCTAGGCTTCGGATCGGGCATTCGAGCCATCGAGCGGGTTCCCGCAATCGAGGAATTCGCAAGCCGCCACGCAGCGGCGGCAGCACTAATGCCAGAGTCGGCCGAGACCGACGAATTTCATCCAATGCCAATGGAAGAGGTAAAGGATCTCGGCCCAACGGGTTCGGCTGCAGGTTTGCAGATGATGGGCGCTTACCAAGGCGGGTCCGGTTCTGATTCGGTGCTTCAGTTCGTGTACTCAGACGGCTCCGACGGTGTCATCTCAGTGTTTCGCCAAGATGGCGCGGTGAAATCCTCGGAGATGCCGCCAGCGGATTCGGTAGTGATGGCTGGTCACGACGCATGGCATATGACCAAGGGTGAGGCCGACATTCTCATCATCGATGTCGATGGAGTCACATTCACCATGGTTGGCTCGCTCGATTCAGGCCCAGCGATGAACACTCTGGTCGATGAGCTGCCCGGTACCAACCCAGGACTGCTCAACAAGGTCCAAAACAGCTTCCGCAGAGTCCTCGACACAATCGGGCTATAGATCAACAGTTATTGGCTTAGAAGCCCAGCCAGTGAACGAGAATGCTTTGTCTGGCAGGCCGTTGCTTTGTGCGATGGCTACCCATTTAGCATGTCGAAGCGGTTACGAAGCCATGCTTAATACGTCGATCGTGTTGCTAAATCGTTGCTCTTGTCCCCAAGTCGCTCCAAATGCACGCCATCGACCGATCTCGCAGCCTATGGTTTAGAAAAACCAGCTTTACGGGAACTTTCTCGCCTTTGTGAGCGTCATAGGGGCAAGCCTCGTAGAGGGAGGTCCCTTTGGACACGAAATGGATGGCGCAGGGGAAATGCGCCCACGAAGACCCCGCAGTTTTCTTTCCCAATGACGGAGTTGGCGTTATCAGGGCACAGCGAATCTGTCGCACCTGCCCAATGCAGGCTCATTGCCTTGAGTACGCCCTAACCAACAAGATCGACCACGGCGTGTGGGGCGGTGAGTCTGAAAGGGCTCGTCGTAGGCTCATTCGCAAGCGCAATGCCGTCGCCGCACGAGCCGCGAAGAAGGCGCTAAGGGTCGCCGACGATTCCCCAGTCGATGTAACTACCTGAACGGCCACCGAATCGTTTCGCCGGTCGTACAACTGAGCAAGCCGACCGGTAAGGTTGCTTGCTGCGCGCCACGGCGCGACCAGCGACCAGAAGTTGAGTGGAGAAAGCAATGAGCGATATCGAAGTCGAACGCCAGCCCCCGGTAGGCAGCGTCAAGGTCGTCTATCACGGTCCGGTCGCCCCTCACTGGGAGATTCGTGCCGAGTTCGGCGATTCGGCCACGATCGACGCTTTTCGCGAGCGTGTTTTTGCACGGCTCTTGTTGCTGCCACCTCACGATCCGCAGTTTCGTCGCAACCGCGAGCGCGTGAACCGCGACGCCGAACGCGAGAACTTCATTCTCGAGTGGGATCTCGGCTACCCCGAAGACGAAAATCAGTAGTCACCCAAGTCGGCCTCTATTGGGTGTCGACGTTGGTGCAACGAAGACTCGGGCGATTCTATTCGACGCTGGCGAGGTCGTTTCGATGGCCCGCGCCCCGACGAGCCGAGAGGGCCCCGAGGCCGTCGTCGACCAGATCGTGAAGCTAAGTCGCAAAGTCGATCCTGATGGCCACGCTCGAACGTTGGGCGTCGGAGTTGCCGGGGTCGTTAGCGGTGGCGGAACCGTCGTCGCTGCCAGCAACCTTGTCGGCTGGTCGGTGCCGGTCGAATTGGGGGCCATGCTCCGCCGGTGCACACCCAGTTATGTCTCGATAATCAACGACGCCACAGCGAGCACTTTGGCAGAACACCAGTGGGGCAACGGTCGAGGGTTCGACGATTTCTTCGCGGTGGCCGTCGGCACCGGTGTGGGCGGTGGGTTGGTTCTCGATGGCCAGTTGCGGGTCGGTCCACACGGCGTTACAGGCGAGATTGGCCACACGCTTATAGATCCAGAGGGTCCTGCTTGCGCATGCGGACAACGCGGTCACCTCGAGGCTTATCTTGGTCGCCGGGCGTTGGAGAGGCGTGCCCGATCCGTCGAGAGTACCGGCCGTACCTCGTTGTTGTTCGATATGGCAGGCGCAGGCCGGATGACTTCTGAGCACTGGCGGAAGGCTTCTGAACAGGGCGACGCTGTAGCGCTCGAATTACTCGAAGACGCTGCGCGAGCGTTGGCCGTCGCTCTATCGAATGTGCTGGCGATTGTCGACTTTGAGCGAGTGGTGGTGGCCGGAGGTTTCGTCTCACGACTCGGAGACCGCTGGCTCGACACGGTCCGCGAGCGGCACGCGCCTTCTGGAGTAGCCGGGGTATCAGCGGAGATCCTTGGGTCGGGGATCGGCGACAACGCGGCAGCGATCGGAGCAGCCCTAAGCTGCGACGTCAAACGAGCGAACCGGTGACAGAATTGGTTGCCGGGGCAGCCAGATCTGACACTGGTTGGTAGAGGGGGCTGTGTGAGCTTTGCTGAAATCGAGAGTTTTTTGGCCGACTGGAACTCGGTGAATGCCAGCAAGGTCGACGCGCCCCAAAACATCGAGCCCGGCCTTGTTGTAGCTGCCGACGGGCGGAGTGCAATTCCCTCGTTCGACCTGAACAATACGCCGTATCTAAATCGAGAACTCTCTTGGCTGGCGTTCAACGCACGAGTTCTCGCCATAGCTAAGGACGCCACCGTGCCGTTGCTCGAACGGGTGCGGTTCCTGTCCATCTATTCGTCGAACCTCGACGAGTTCTTCCAGGTGCGGGTAGCGGGTCTCAAAGATCAAGTGGCGGGTGAGATTTCGGTAGTGACCCCCGACGGCCGATCGCCTGCCCAGCAGCTATCGGCGATCGCCGAGACCGTCAGGCGATTCAATCGCGAGAAGCGGGCGACGTTTCGTGAATCGATACGACCGGCTCTGCTCGCCAACGACATCTCGATTCGCGGACTAGCTGAACTCGCCCAAGACGATGTCGACTTCCTGAGCGAGCTGTTCCACAGTCGCATCTTTCCGGTTCTGACGCCGCTGGCGATCGACCCCGGACACCCGTTTCCCTATATCAGCGACCTGTCGCTAAATCTCGTCGTAACTCTGCGCGACCCCGCCGACGATCGGCAGCTGTTCGCTCGCCTCGAGGTTCCCGATACCTTTCCTCGCTTACTTGGCCTTCCTAGTACCGAAAGGTCCGATTTCGTTCTTTTGGAGGACGTCATCAGCCATCACCTCGATGTCTTGTTCCCCGGGATGACCGTCGCGGCCAAGCAGTACTTTCGAGTAACACGCAACGCCGACCTCACCTATGAAGACGAAGAGGCTGATGATCTGTTATCGGCGGTGGAAATGGAACTTCGTCGGCGACGCTTCGGTAGGGCTATTCGCCTTGAGGTCACCGCCGATATCGACGAGCAGATTCTTGGATTACTCATTCATGAACTCGACCTCGAGATCGATGATGTGTATACCGAGGACACCTTGCTCGACATGACCGGGCTCGACAGTCTCGCCAACGTCGGTCGACCCGATCTCGAGTACGCACCGTGGACACCCGTTACCCCGTCAGCATTTCGGCCGCTCGACGGCGAGCGAGTCGACCTCTTTGCTCGCCTGGCGCGGGGCGATGTGCTACTTCACCATCCGTATGAGTCCTTCAGCAGGTCGGTCGCAGAACTCATCCACCAAGCCGCGGTCGACAACAAAGTGCTCGCGATCAAGATGACGCTCTACCGCACGTCGGGCGATAGTCCGATTATCGATTCACTGGTAAGGGCTGCCGAGGCCGGTAAACAGGTGGCGGTGCTAATTGAACTAAAGGCTCGTTTCGACGAACAAGCCAATATTGAATGGGCTAGAAGGCTAGAGCAGGCTGGCGCACACGTTTCCTACGGGCTGGCCGGGCTAAAGATCCACAGCAAGACCGTGATGATCGTGCGCGAGGAAGGCCAAGAGATTCGCCGCTACTGTCACGTTGGCACAGGCAACTACAACCACCGCACGGCGCGATACTACGAAGACTTGGGGTTGCTAACCGCCGACAAAGAACTCGGCGATGATCTTGCCAACTTGTTCAATCAGCTCACCGGCTACGGGCGTGAAATCGATTATCAGCGACTATTGGTAGCGCCCGATCGCCTTAGGTCGGCGATTATTGGCTTGATCGATGCTGAAGCAGCGGCTGGACCAAACGGCCGGATCGTCATGAAGATGAATAGCTTGGTCGACTCCGAGCTAATCGATCACCTGTACAAGGCGAGTCAGAACGGTGTCCAGATCGACTTGATCGTTCGAGGTATTTGCGGGCTAAGACCGGGGTTGGCTGGCCACTCCGATAACATCGCTGTCCGGTCGATCGTAGGCCGGTTCCTCGAACACTCTCGGCTCTACTATTTCGCCAATGGCGACGGGCCCGCAGTCCCCTCATATTTCATTGGATCGGCCGACATGATGCCCCGAAACCTAGATCGACGTGTCGAAGTACTCGCCTCGGTTCGAGGCGACGACTTACAAAGCCAGATCGACGTGATTCTCGACGTATCGCTCGATGACGACCAGCTTTCCTGGACGCTTCACCCCGACGGCTCATGGAGCAGATCGCCGTCCACCGCTGGCAGCAGTGCCCACGAGTTGTTTCAACATATGGCGCTGGCATCGGCAACGCCGCGTCAAGGGCTTGGGCGTAGGGACCGATAACGTTTTTATGGGAAAGCCATCGAGACCCGTCGTGCGCGCCGCCGGGGGAATAATTACGCGAGTGAGTGGTGACGGCGAACGCCAGACGCTGCTAATCCATCGTCCCCGCTACGACGACTGGAGCTTTCCTAAAGGCAAGTGCGATTCCGAGGAAGAGTCTTATAAGCAGGCTTCGTTGCGCGAGGTGCTCGAAGAGACGGGATTTCGTTGTGAGCTCGGAGCCAAGCTCGAAGCTGTCGAGTACGTCGATCGACAGGGCCGGTCGAAGCGGGTTCAGTACTGGGAGATGGCGGTTGTCGACGGCCAGTTCGCCCCTAATGATGAGGTCGACAAGATCAAATGGTTGCCTTTCGATCGCGCTATCGACCGCCTCACCAATAAACGCGACCGTCGCCTGCTCGAGGCGCTCGACAAGGCTGCCTAGAGTCCTGTCAGTTCAATTGGCTCGGGCGTTCGCTAGCTATTGCTGCTCGTCGAGGTAGTCGATGTTGGGTAGCGGCTCGGCCGCCGTGCTCACGACTCCGAGCAGGTTGGCGACGATTCGCTTTAGATAGCGGTGATAGATGGCCCTAGGAACAACCTCGTACCCCGGCAGCTCTGAGCTTATGTAGCTCAAGATCTTGGCATTCTGGTCGTCGCTTAGAGTCTTGAGCCGTTTGACAAAATCGTCGGTGAGTTCTGGGCTGTCTTCAGCGAGCAAATCGCTGGTCTCGGCGAACAGTGCCGAAATAACCTGGCGCTCGGCCAGCAACTCTTTGATGTCGTCGGCCTCGTGAAGCGAAACGCCCTGTTCGGCCAATTCGAGGATGTTCTTGGTCTGGTCGCCGACCCGTTCGATCTTCTTCAACAGCAGGATGAAGCCGAGCACCGAACCAATATCGGAGGTGCCCTGCACGCTCACGTGAACAACCAGTTCCGACCGGAGATCTTGCTCGGCTTGGTTTATTCGTTGGTCGGTCGCGCGGATGTCGTCGGCTACCGACTGGGCTTCGGTGGCGGTGAGCACCGCGGTGGTGGCGAGGTCGAACGAATGCCGCGCGTCGCCGAGCATGTTCACCGACTTCGCAACGATGTGATCGAGACCTGCTGGGCCACGTTTGAAGAATGCTGAGACCATGTTTGTTCCTATCGCAGAACTGCTACGCCGATTAGCGGAATGATGATAAACGAGACGAAGACATATGCGACAGCTAGGACGCGGCGCTCGACTGCAATGTCGGCCAGAAACTCCGCCGCTTTGATCGGTAGTTCTCGCGCGAAGGGAAGAACATACAACAAGAAGATGCCCAGAACGTTAAAGGTTGTGTGGGCCAGCGCTACCGTGAGAGCCCCGGGGGTCGACGCTGCCAGCGCGGCGAGCAGCGCGGTGATGGTGGTACCCACATTGGCTCCGAGGGTCACCGGGTAGGCGTTTCGAAGCGACAATACGCCAGCGGCCGATAGCGGAATGAGAATCGAGGTGGTGATGCTGGAGGACTGCACAGCCACGGTGATGATGAGCCCGAGCAGCAAGGCGACAGCGCCGCCGCCCTTGCCCAGCACGGCGTTGACCGAGCGTTCAACTCGGTCGGCCACCAGGGTTCGCATGTTCTTGGTGATCAACACCAAAGCCAAGAGCACGATCACTAGCCCGGTAAGAACCATCAAGGTGCCCTTGAGGTTGCCGTCGGCCCCCAGCGCTCCCCAAATATCCTTCAGCCAGCCGACGGGCTCCTTTACCCACTTCTTTACCGGGCTCTTCCATTCGGTCCCAGCCGATCCGACCAAGCGCTTGCTGATCCACTCGGCAACTGTGGAGATGACACCGGTGAGTAGCTCGAGTGGCAACAGGATCGCGACAGCGAGCACATTGAAAAAGTCGTGCACCGTGGCCGCTGCGAAGGCGCGTCGAAACTCTGCCGATTGGCGGACGTGGCCGAGCGACACGAGTGTGTTCGTTACCGTGGTGCCGATGTTCGCTCCCATGATTAGTGGGATCGCATCGTCGACGCCCACGGCCCCCGACGCCACCAACCCAACGATTACCGACGTGCTCGCCGATGAGGATTGCACGAGCACGGTGGCAAGAATTCCGATAAACAGACCGGCGAGCGGGTTGCTAACGGTGGAGAACAACTGCTCCTGGGTGTCTTCACCCATAATCTTGATCCCCGCCTCAAGCGAGGAGACACCCACCAAGAAGATGTAGATCAGGCCGACGACGATGGCCGAACGTAGCGGTGTCGGCAGTTGCCGGGCTTCGGGTTGCGGGGCAAGATCGCTCGTCATACGCGTGCCGAAATATAATTCCTCATCGGCGTTCACGGCCACGCCGGTGCCAAGCTTCTGAAGCGGTTTAAGATTGAAGACGTGAGCGACTCGCAAGGCTGGCAGCCAATCTCGAACAAGGCTCGTCGGTCGCCGCGTTCGCGCGGCCCCGGTCGGTCGTTGAGCAACCGCAAATTGCCCGAGACGCTGCGCCGCTCACCGTTCGGGAGATTGGCTCGCACGCACGCGTTCAACGGCGCAGGCGATGGCGCAATCGCCCTAGCACTCGCAGGGTCGATCTTCTTTTCGATCGATCCAAGCGATGCCCGCTGGCGCGTCGCCCTCTACTTGGTTTGCACCATCGCTCCGTTTGCGATTGTGACTCCACTAATTGGCCCAGCGCTCGATCGGCTAAAGGGGGGCCGTCGCGCGATGATCATCGTCGCGCTTGCAATGCGGTCGGTAATAGCGGTTCTGATGATCGGTCATGTCGATACGCTCTGGCTGTTCCCAGAGGCGTTCGGAATTCTCATTCTGCAACGGGCATATGGCATCGCCAAGAGTGCGGTGGTGCCTCGACTTGTCGAGAACGAAACCGCGCTGGTCGAGGCCAATTCCAAGTTGGCACTTATCAGCGGGTTGTACGGCGCTAGCGGAGCTGCGGTTGGTGGGGTCTTCGCTTTGATCGGAGGGCCGAGTTGGTCGGCGGGTGTTGCAGCGGTGATCTTTGCGATCGGCGCCTTTACTGCCCTGCGACTTCCGAAGGTGGTTGTGGCAGATGCTCCGATCGACCCGGAGGAAAAGGCCGAGCTTCGCAGTCGCGGCATCACCTTGGCATCGGTGGCCATGGCCGCAATGAGAGCCGGCGTTGGCTTCGTCACACTCCTGCTCGCGTTTGAGCTGCGTGGTGGTGTCGACGGAATCGATATCACGAAGATTGGCTCGGCAGCTGGTTCCGCGACCGGTCTGCTCAACGGGGTCGACGTAGTGATGATCACCGGCATTCCCGGCGCGCCCGCATGGCACTTTGGTCTGGTGGTCGCAGCTGCCGGTATCGGCGCACTCTCCGGTGCCCGCTACGCGCCACAGCTCCGGTCGAGTTACCCCGAAGAGAACATTCTGCTCGGCGTAATTCTGCTCATCTTTGCTGCGGCCCTTGTAGCCGCTTGGGCTGGCGATCTCTTCGGAGCGGTTCTGATGGCCGGATCGATCGGCATGGGTGCCGCGACCGGCAAGCTGGTATTCGACGCCATCGTCCAGCGCGATGCCCCCGCGGCTAACTGGGGCCGCTCCTTCGCCCGGTTCGAGGCTCGGTTTCAGCTGAGCTGGGCGGTGGGGGCTTTCATCCCGGTGGTATTGCCGCTCACAGGTCGGGCGAGCATCGGATACCTCATCGTCGCTATCACGGTCGGAGTTGCCGGGTTCTGGTACTTCTTCGGATCGCGCCGCGGCTCGGTCCCGTCGGGCCGCAAGGCCGGTGCGGGGGTCGCAGACGCTGCCCTTAGCGACGACGATTTGCGACCGAGTCTTCCAAAGCCCCCCGCGGGTACGTCTGAGGTGATGGCTCGATACGGTTCGACCGCTGCCCCTGTGAGCACGATTCCACAGTTCGAGCCCACCCAAGAGTTTGAGGTCGCTGCCCCAGAACCACCACCGATCCCGAGTTGGAACGATTCCGAGTACGGCCCGGTAGTCACTTCTAGCGAAGGCGTCGAAGTAGACCCGGATTAGTCCGGTGCCTCAACTCCGCGGCTTTGGTTAGTCGAGGCCGCTGAGATCGTCGGGGATCTCGAAATCGCCGATCGCTATGTCTCCGTTTGTATTTCCGTCACCTGAGATACGGGCCAACCAAAGGCCGGGTGCTTCGATTTCGGCGGGCGTGGGCAGATTGTCGACCGATTCCCAGAGTTGGCTCAACCGGTCCTCGCCGTCACGCTCGACAATTCCATCGATGAATTGCGTGCCGCGCTCGTACTGCTCTTGGGACAGTTCGAGCCCTAGCAGTTGTTCGACAAAGCGGTCGGCCTGATCGGCTTCGACCCGCCGCCTGCGCAGCGCCTCGGACAACATGGAGTACGAGCCGATGAGGCCTCCGCCCACCTTGTCCATCACGTAGTCGACGTAGCCTTCGATAACTGCGACGAGGGCACTGATTTGGGGCAAGATGGCTCGCTGAATGTCGGACTGGACTGCACCAAGGATCACCTCGGGGTCGCCGAACATTTCTTGCAGCCCGCTGAGATCGCCGCCTGCTAAATCGACGTCGCCGAACTTACTTTCGAGCGCGGTGGGGTCGGGGTTAAAGCCCGAGGCGTGATCGCCGAGCAGTTCGAGAAGCCGCTCGCGCACGTGGGGGATGCGTAAGACTGCGTGATGTGCCACCTCGTTGAGACACACCCACATGCGCATGTCGTCGGGTTCGATACTCCAGTCGGCCCGGAACCCCTCGACATTTGATCCGACGACGATGAGTCGATCGCGGTCTCGGGGAATCGGCAGGTCGTAGGTTCCGAGCGATCGTCGCGCCAAATGGCCAACCATCGAACCGGCGGTCATCGTGAGCATCATCGGACCCATCATCGCCATGAGCGGGGCGAGGAATGCTGCCGACGGATCGGACGGGTCGATGGGTGGGGGATTGGCTGTGAGTGAAGTTGTGAGGCGTTCGAACATCGGGCGGTAGGTTTCGAGGCTCTCGGTCGCCCAAGTGGTTCGGTTGACAACCTCGATAGCTAACGGTGCACCTCCGGTAGAGACCGTTAGCCCCGTAGCGTTAGCTATCTGAAGTTCGGCGATCCGAAGAAGGTTCTCATACGCGATTCGCTCGACCGGATCGATGTTGGGTTCGCTCGCGCCTCCCGAAGCAATGCTCACTGCGAACTGACGAGCACTCGACCAGTCGGTTAGCCCTGAACCTTGGTTTTGAATCATCTTGAACAGATCGCCAAACAGTGGAATCTGCGAAAACGGGTCGTTGGGATCGGGTTCTGGTTCGTCAGGCGTTGGTTCTGGAAGATCGTCGCTCATAAGAACTTTCGTGGGCAGGAGTGGAAGTAACGCCCCTTGCTTGGCATGGTAGATCGTATGAGCCGAACTGCTACTGGCGCGATCGAGGCAGGAATCGATCGTGTCGACCCCACTATGCACCCCCACGTTGTGGTAACCGGCGCGGCTGGCATCATCGGTAGCAGGGTAGCTCGCCAGATCGCTCAGACGCTTCCGCAGTCTCTTGTCTCGGGGATCGATCGATTCTCTGGATCGAGCGCAATCGACGAGTTTCATCTGGCCGACCTTGCTACCGCCGATTTGTTGCCGTTGCTAAGGGGTGTCGACGTATTGGTGCATTGCTCGTTTAACCTTCGCGCCGATGCGGTCACTTCTCAGGACGGTCGCGTCGATCTGGCGATCATGCGTCGGGTTTTGAAGGCCGCCGCGCTGATGGGGGTGAAGCACGTCGTTGTGCTGTCGAGCGCAATGGTTTATGGCGCATGGCCCGACAACCCGATGCCTATTACCGAGGATGCTCCGGTTCGGCCGAATCCCGAGTATGGCTTTGCGCTGCACATGGCCTCGGTCGAGGCGGTAGCTCGCAATTGGCAGTCCGACGCCGACGGCCGCAAGCTGACCATCATGCGTCCAGCGGTGCTCGTCACCGAAGAGCGACGTGGCGGCCTTAGCGACGTGTTGGCGTCGGCTTCGGTAATTCGATCCGAATCGGGCGACGCTCCGGCCCAGTATCTCCATGTCGACGATCTTGCTTCAGCTATCGCGATAGTTGTTGGCACTGGCGCTGACGGTGTGTTCAATATTGCACCCGATTCATGGATTTCAGCTGACGATCTGGCGGCGCTCGCTGGACCCAAGCCCCGGCTGCATCTTCCCGACCCCGCTGCTCGGCTCGTTTCGGCGATTCGGTTTCGGTTGGGATTTACCCGCACTCCACCCGGGATCATGCCGTACATAACCCATTCGTGGGTGGTTGCGAGCGACCGGTTGCGAGCGATTGGTTGGGAAGCGGCAAGCTCGAACGAGGAGGCGTACGTGGCCGGTCACGACGCTGGCCCCCTCGGCAACCTCAACGCCAAGAGCCGTCAGACGCTCGCCCTTGGAGTTACCGCGGCTGTGGCCGTAGCCGCCGCTGGCACCGTGGCTGTGCTGATACGCAGGGCACAGCGAAACAACCACTAGGGTTTCGGTCGCGGCCTATTCTTGGACGACTTGAACCCTTAGTCCGAGTCGAATCTCGCTAGTGAGGAGTTGGTCGTCGCGTACGAAATCCACCACCACTGTCTGGCGCGATTCCAATTGCTTGAGCACCTTGTGAAGATCTTTGATCGATCCGACGTTGCGGCGCGCCACCGACGTGATCGTGTCGCCGGGTTCGATTCCGGCCATCGCGGCAGGTGAGTTGAGTACGACGGTTTCAACTAGGGCTCCGGAGTCGTCGCCAGCGTTGAGGCCTTTAATTCCCATCCAGGCAACGTAGGTCGTTCTCCCGGTTTCGATGAGTTGATGGGCCACGCTTCTTACGGTCGCGATGTCGACGGCGTAGCGGAATTGAGCCGAATCTTCCACAGGGATGACCAAACCAATGACATCGCCTCGCGAGTCAAGAAGTGGGGCGCCAGCTGCGGTGGTCGATGTGGTTGGTCCGAACTCGAATAGTTCGTGACGGGGGAAGTTGTAGCGGTCGGTGATGACTTGGTCGACTTGGGCTAGACGTGTGTCGAACCCCTCGACCGACCACGCGTCGGCCACGGTAACGGCGTCGCCGACGCTTGGTGATCGGTCGGCGAAGTCGGGCGCGGCGAGATCGGGTGCATCGATTCTTAGGACCGCGATGTTGGAGATGTAGTCGCCTGCTACGAGGTGGGCCTCGTAGGCTTCTCCCGACGCCGGCCGCACGATCAGTCGAGAAGCGCCTGCGACGAGTTCGCGCGATGTCGCAATGAAGCCATTGTCGAAAATGAGCACACCGCTACCGGAAGTGATATTGCCCCCACCCCATCGCTGAATGGTTACCACGCCAGGATGTTCGCTGGGCGATACCGGCCCGGCTACCGAGGCGATGGTGGTATCGGGTGCTTGCAGGTTTGAGATGCTTGGGGTCCGGCCGACTGTGACGAGTTGGGACGAAGGGTTTGGCCCGCCCGACGAGAGCGAAATGACCGTTGCCCCAAGAACCGCGATGCTCGCAGCCACGCTGGTGGCCCGAATAGCCCGACGATAGCGAGTGGGCGTAATCGTCGGCGGCTCGATCCCGTGAGCTACAGCCATCATGGCCCCGATTTCGGAGGGGTGACGCCACATCGGTTCACCGTCGCCATCGAAACCCAGCATCGGGTCGGGGCGCGAGTCGCCAGACTCGTCGGGGTGTTCCTCCATTGCCACAAGTCAGATGTTACCGACAGATCTACGTTGGTAATCCGCGGGCTGAAGGATTTGCGGGCGAGAAATTGGCCTGGTGGCGCTAGCCGCCTCCGTGGGGCGTACTATTGCCAATAGATGACAGAACTCGCTGGTGTTCAGCATCCGCCGCCCGAGGGCGACACTTGGCTGGCTATATCCGAAGCTCCGCTGCCGATTTCTGCCGCTTACGAGTGGGCGATTCGCCCAGAGTGTGGTGCCGTAGTTCTCTTTAGCGGTACTGCTCGCGACCATTCGATTGGTCGCGACGATGTCACGCTTTTAGAATATGAGGCCTACGAAGACCAAGTTGTTCCACGTCTTCGCAGCGTCGTCGACGAGTTGAGGGTGCGTTGGCCCGATGTGGTGAGAGTGGCAATGATCCATCGTGTCGGCCCGGTACCTGTGACCGAATCGGCCGTCGTGGTGGCCGTGTCGTCGCCGCATCGCGAGGCATCGTTTCTCTCCGGCCGGTTCGCTATCGACGCACTGAAGTCGTCGGTGCCGATCTGGAAACGCGAGACTTGGAGCGACGGCGAGAGTTGGGGTCTCGAACCCCAGCACATTGTTGAAGTAGGCAACGCCAACCCATGAATGCGTTGATCTTTCTTTTGATCGCCGCCGGGCTGAGCGTCTTTGGCTCACTCATCATGTGGGGTTGGTCTAATCGTCCGACTCGCTTCGACGACAGTATCGAACAGTTCGACAAGAATCGGCAGGCGCTCGCCCCCGAGGGCGAACACCAAGAAGCCGACTCCGACTACTTCGGGTTCTAAAGATGGCACGCGACTTAGCGATCGATCTCGGAACTGCAAACACCTTGGTATACGCCCGGGGTGAGGGCATCGTGCTTAACGAACCGTCGGTGATCGCACTCAATAGCCAGTCAAAAGAAGTCTTGGCGATGGGGCACGAAGCTTGGCAGATGATTGGTCGCACGCCCTCATACATCGTTGCCGTGCGTCCGTTGCGACATGGGGCCATCACCGATTTTGAGGTCACGCAACGGATGATCCGTCTGCTGCTCGAACGGGTCGGGGTTAGCCGCTTCAACAAGCCGAGGGTGATTATCTGTGTGCCGTCGGCGATCACTGCGGTCGAGCGGCGTGCGGTCACCGAGGCAGCTCGAAGGGCGGGTGCCGCCGACGCGCAGCTCATTGAGCAGCCCATGGCTGCGGCGATTGGTGCGAACCTGCCGATCAACGAGCCGGTCGGAAACATGGTTATCGATATTGGTGGGGGCACGTCGGAGGCTGCTCTTATCTCGCTCGGTGGCGTCGTTGCGTTAGAGGCAGTGCGGGTTGGGTCGTTCGATATCGATGCCGGAATTCAGGCGTACGTGCGAAGGCAGTATGGCATTGCTATAGGCGAGCGAACCGCCGAGGAGATCAAGCTGACAATTGGTTCTGCTGACCCGACCGAAGACGAGGTAATGGCTGAGGTGCGCGGCCGCGAGCTGATGAGCGGGCTGCCAAAGACGGTGGTTCTTACACCCGAAGAGATTCGATCAGCTATTGCCGAGCCGGTTTCGGCGATGGTCGATGCGGTTCTTTCGTGTCTCGCCCAGGCCCCGCCTGAACTAGCCCAAGACCTCATCATTCAAGGTATTCACCTAGTCGGCGGCGGCGGAATGCTTAGGGGGCTCGACACGCGCATCGCTAGGGAGTCTGAGGTGGCGGTTCATATGGTGGAAACTCCACTCGAATGCGTGGTGCTCGGCGCGGGCCGCTGCATAGAGTCCTACGAGGCAGTAAAAGCAATGTTCATGGACTCAAAAAGATAACGAAACTTGCTGTTGAAGTTCTTAGGTAGCGAGAGGTAGCCGGGGCGCAGCGGCGGCCTTCGTGGCCCGAACGACCCGGCCGGAGGCCAGTGATCGGGCCCCGCCCAACCGGCAAAAGCGGCCAAGCAAGGTCCCGGTGGCGGCAACGTACAACCAGCAAGTGTGCACTCTGTCGGGCAATAGAAGGCGTGGAGACCCGAAGCGGCGCTAAGGGCGGCAACGTACGACCCGTGATTATGCAACCAAAGGGCAATAGAAGGCGTGGAGACCCGAAGCGGCGCTAAGGGCCGCCAGGTGCAGCCAGATCCAAAGCCGCCTATTCAGAGTCGGGGGGAAGCAAGTCTTCGGCCGCTTGGCGGACTTGCCAGTCGCGGTCGTCTAGCGCCTGTTGAAGGGCGGCGGTGATGTCGTCACCGTCGAAGGGGGCGAGGGCCAGGGTGGCTCGGCGGCGCACGGCGACGATGTCGTCGAGCCCAGCGAGGATGGCCTGCCTGCCAGCTTCGTCGCCCAGTGCGCCCAGTGCAGCGACGGCGGCTTCACGGCACAGTGGGTCGTCGTGACCCTCCGCCATGCGCGCTAGTGCTGCGACGATATGGTCCTCGACGGGCCGTTCACCGCAGGCCCAGGCCGCGACCTCGGCGATCGCAATATCTTTGTCGTCGAGCAGCTGGTCGATGGCGACGTCCTGGAACTGCGTGGAGATAGTGAGGGCCCGCCGCCTGACATTGGGCGAGGGGTCTTCGAGAGCTTTTTCGAGGTCGTCGTTGGTCAGTTCGCCGAGCCGATGCAGGGCGCCCAACGCTGTCGCTCTCACGCTGTTGTCGGTGTCGTCGACAAATGAGCGGGCCGACCGACCTTTCGAGCTGTAACCAGCGGCTGCGGCTTGTTGGCGCCGATCGGCAGGGTTAGCCGTCACCTGCCAGCTCCGCCCAACGATGACATTTGTGAGAAACCCCTAAATAGTCGCCGGTTAAGTGCCGAAGGTGCATCGGATTGCAAGGAGTCCTCCTATGACACATATGGTCATCTTCCAGACCTCACAACAAACTACTCATCATCGTTGCGATGACATCAGCTCGGCGGTTGAGATGATGGAACGACTTCGTAATGAAGACGGTGTTGAATCGCTCGAACTCTTCGAACTTAATGAAGTTGAGTTCGAGTTCCGCACCTACTATCACGTCGCCATTGCGAGCCAGGACGAGCAGTCGGAGCCCGCTAGCGGCTCGATCGAATCTCTGTATGCGTCTAGCGACGAGGATGACAGTACTCAAGACGACGTCGACCAGGTCGAAGACTCACCGTCCAACGTCACCGCCTTCCCGACCCCCGAGCCCGTTGTCGAAGACGAGTTGTTGGAGCCACTTGCGCCACTAACCGATTTGGTGCCGCCATCTGAGCCCGCCGAATCTAGCGTCGCCGAGGCAGAGGTTGCGCCACTTCCTCCAATCACCGCATCGGTCGACAGTTCTTCGAACGACGAGGGCGCAGAGCCAACAGCCGCTACCCCGTTCAGTGATGCCATTGCGGCTAACTCTGACGCTGCGGTTGCAGCGGCCCCTCAGTCTGCCGACGACATCTTTGGAGCGGTCGCCTCAAGCGATGAGGATGCAGAGCTGCCTCCGCCGCCCCCGCCACCAGAGTTCGAAGAGCCTGCTGTTCAAGAACAGCGCCGCGGTTTGTTCGGTCGCTGAAGAACAGCCTGACCGCTCGGTTGTCGGATCAGGCGACTGCGGTCTCGAGCAGATACCCGGCGAGAAATATCATCGCGCCGACTAGACCGGCCGCGACTACTCCGAGGGCACCGACAATTACCGCCAGAATAACAATGGCGCGAAGCCGCTCCCACCACTGCACCTTGGCGAACCTGCCGATAACCGGTTGTTGGGGCGGCTGGAAGCCCAGGCCAAGGTATCGCCACCAGGCCTTTCTCATCATTGGCGAATCGCCTCGAGGTGACAGAGGCGCATTCCGACTTGCTGGCAGTTTTCCCGGTGCCGGGGTGGTTGCCCGATGCAAATAGTCGTCGTTGTTGGGCACGACCCTAGCTAAGTTCATTGCTGGCACGCGTAGGAGTAAGGCCGCGAAGCTGGCATTCTGAGAGACCAGCATTTCAATACCGGCAAAGCCAGCGAGAACGAGCAACAAAGTGGCTGACGAAGACAACACGATTCATGAGACGTTATCGTCAGCGGACCCGCGAGAGGAGTCAGCGGCCGAATCGATGCTCGAATCCGCGGTCTTGCACGACGAATCTGGCGAGCCCGAGTCGAAGAAACACAGGAAGTGGGTGTTCCTCGGCAGCTTGGCCATAGTCGTCGGAATTGGCCTTGGTATCGCCAGCATGGTCTCGGTGCCGTACACCGCGTTCACGCTCGGCTCGATCAATCCCACCGAGGATGTAGTGGAAATAACTGGAGCCGAGGTGTTTCCTTCTGAGGGCGAGGTGTTCTACGCCACCGTTCGATTGAATCGCCTTTCGGCGTTGGAGTGGGTGTTTATTCGTTTGGAGCCGGCGGTCGATATTCGTCCTACCGAGCAGGTGTTTGGTAGCCAGAGCACCGAGGAGTCTCGCCAGTGCAATGCCCAGATGATGGTGACGTCGCAGTCGACAGCAAACATTGTGGCGTTGACTTACTTGGGCTACGACGTGTTCGAGCCCACTGGTGTGACAGTGCAAGGGGTGCGCGATGAAAGCGCGGCCGACAACATCCTTGAATGCGGTGACGTGATACTGGAGGCCGACAACTCCTCGACAACTACAACGAATACTCTGCGCGACGCGGTGATCGCCCGCGAACCGGGCGACGTAATCGATCTGGTAATCGAGCGAGACGGTGTGCAGCAGACAATTCAGCTACCGCTTGGTACGGATTCTTCTGGTCAAGCGCTGCTGGGCGTGTCGATCGGCACTCGGCTATCCGAGAACGACCTTCCGATCGATATTGACCTGACCCTCGAGGGGGTGGGCGGGCCATCAGCAGGTCTTGCCTTCACCCTGTCGTTTGTCGATCTTCTTACCGAGGGTGAACTTACTGGGGGTGCCGATGTCGCGGCTACCGGCACTATTTCACTGGATGGCCGAGTGGGCCCAATTGGCGGGGTTCGCCAGAAGGTGGCGGCAGCGAAGCGGTCTGGAGCCGATTTGATGCTTATTCCTGCCAGTCTTTCCGCCAGCGAAATCGAGATTGCCTTCGCCGAGGCTGGAGACAACTTTCGGGTTGAGCTGGTGGAAACGCTCGACGATGCAATACGAATTCTCACTAGTGTCGGTGGAAACGGCGATGAGCTAGTAGGGCCGAACGGCCCCGTCAACGCCGATTTGTAGCGTTGCTTCAGCGGTTCGAAACTTCTGTCTGTGGCATAGTGACCGCTCTTGGTGATATCGCCGTAGTCTTGTGGAAATGGGTTCTGACCGTATGCCCGACATCAACGATCTCGCGACGATCAGAGATGCCAGCTTTGCAACTACATTTCGTGGATTCGACAAGCTCGAAGTTCGCGCCTTCTTACAAACCTTGGCACGCCGCCTCGACGAGGTCGACGAGATGCGCGTCGTCGCCGAGACAAGAGCCGAAGAAGTCGAGCGCGAGCTGACCGAAACGCTCGAGTCTGACAAGGGCAAGATCACCGAGAACCTGGGCGACCGGGTTGGGATTGTTCTGAAGTCGGCAAACGATGCGGCAGCCGATCGGCTACTGATGGCCGACCAGGAGGCCGCCGAGGTTCGCAGTCGCGCTGAGGTCGACGCGCAGTCGGTGCGCCAGTCAGCGGAAGAGGCGGCCACGATGATGCTCCTCGAATTAGAGTCGAAGAACTCAAAGCTGTCGGAACTGTTCAAGGCCGAGCAGTCGGTCCGCGATCGTGAGCGATCCGATGAGTTGGCCGCGGCCCACACCGACGCCGACGAGATCCGTTCGAAAGCGCGGGCCGAGGGAACAGAGATAATCGCGCTGTCGGTCGCCGAGGGTCGCGAGATGGTGGCCGAAGCGAAGCTTGTTCGCGAACGGATTCTGCGCGACCTGTCGCGTCGTCGAACCAACTCCAAGGTTCAGCTCGAACAGTTGCGAGCGGGGCGCGACCGTCTGGTCCAGGCCATCGAGATGACAGCTGATTCTGTCGATGATGTGCAACGCGAACTCGAGACAGCGATGCCTGAGGCTCGTCTCGCTGCAGAATCTGCGGGTCAAACGGTGGCCCCGGCGGCAACTGTGGAACAGCTCGAATCTGAGATCGAGTCGGCGCGCCTTATTGGTCACCCGCTGGTTGAGCCCGATGAGGTTGCAGCCGTGGTGAGCGATTGGGATGGCGTGTTGCAGGACGATCCGCCAGTCGAAGAACTCGATTCCGATCTTCTCGAACTCGACGGCGACGATGAGGCTGATGACTTCTCCGGGTCGACTGAGATCTTGTTGTCGGAGCTGGGCGACGATCGCGGTGGATTGTTCCGCAGGAAGAAGTCGCTGCCTCCAGAGGCGAACGGGTTACCCAACGAGCCGGTTCCCACTGTTGAAGTCGCTGCAGAGTACGAAGAGGTCCGAGTTGTCGATCCAACGCTCGAGCTGACCGTTGCCGGCGGTTTGGTAATCGACAGTGGTGAAGAAACCGCCGATGTCGAAGATGAGATCGAACCCGATCTCGACCTGCCCGCCGAATCCAGCGATGAGAGCGATGAGAGCGCGTTTGCAGCTGAGGCATCGGCCGACGAAATCGCCGATAGTGAGCTGGTCTTGGACGAACCAGTGCTCATCGAGGCCGAGTGTGAAGATGAAATCGAAGAGGCTCTCGATGTTGGTGATGAACTAGCTGAGGTTCCGGATCTAGAGGGAAGCGAAGGTCTGATCGAGGCCAATGATCTTGCAGGGCTTGAGCTTGAACCTAATGAC
>CBERPN010000022.1:0-27283 GCA_965524675.1 uncultured bacterium | reverse complement strand
CGCCAATCCGAAACCATTGGGTTGTAGAACTCGGTAGTGAAGCGGGCTTGGGTGTGCTCTTCGCCAAAGAAATGCCCGCTGGTTCCTACTTGGGCGATGGCGTCGACTGCCAATGCATCCTCGCTCAGGTCGAGCGGCTCGACGAACTTTGCGACCATGTTCAACAGGTCGGCGTCGATAACCATTTTTTCGTAGCTGGCGTGCAAGCCGCCCTCCATCCACCCGGCACCATGAAAGATGATGTTGGCTCCACCCATCACGGCTCCCCAGAGTGCCCAGACGCTCTCATAGCCTGCTTGGGTGTCGACTGCGTTCGAAGCGCTGACGTTCGATGACCGGTAGGGCAGGTTGTAGCGCCGTGCTAGTTGGCCACCCAATAAGGCGGCCTTTGCATACTCGGGTGTGCCGAACGCCGGCGATCCCGATCGCATATCGACGTTGGATGTGAACCCTCCATAGGCGGCGGGCGCGCCGCTCCGGACGACCTGCGTGAACACCAACCCGGCGAGCGCTTCGGCGTTCTGCTGAACGACCGCGCCAGCGATGGTGATAGGAGCCATCGCCCCAGCGAGCGTGAAAGGGGTGATGACGATGGCTTGGTTGCGCTCCGACATTTGAATGATGCCTTCCAGCATCGGCGTGTCGTAGCGAAGCGGAGAGTTCGCGTTGATGATGCTGAACAGACTCGGCTCGGTCTCGAGCGTCTCGTGATCGATCCCTCGCGCGATACGAGCTAGCTCGATCCCATCGAGGTTGCGTTGCTTCCCAAGGCTGTAAACATGAAACGGTTTGTCAGACAACGTGTAGGCGTCGAATGCCGCTTCGAGATGGCGAATCGATGGGTGCAGATCTACCGGCTCAACCGGGTAGCCACCAAAGAAGTGCACCGGGTTGAGCATCTGGCCGAGGCGCAGGAAGTCCTGGTAACCGGCTCGGTCGCCGAGCTGGCGATTGCCGTCGAGATCGACAAAGTTGGGTGCGCTCGAGACTGCACCGTTGGCAATCCAGTTACCACCAATTCGAAGGTCGCGTGACGGCACCCGGCCATGCAAGGTGAACTCGGATGGAATGTGCGCCAGAAACTCGTCGACCATCTCAGAGTCGAACCGAACCAGCTGCTCATCGACGCGAGCACCCGCTGCCGCCAGCATTCGACAGGCTCCGTCGTGCAGGAAGGTGATTCCGGTTTCGGCGAGCACGCGCAGTGAAGCCTGATGAATCGATTCGAGTTCATCAATCGATACGAGTGCGGTCGGTGCGGTATGTAGCCTCGCCTGTTGAAACGGTGGTTGTTCGGCGACGACACTACGGGTGCGTCTCGCCTTGCTGGAGCGCCGCCGTCGCTTCGTCGGAGGTTCTGGGGGTACCGCGCCCGTGCTTGCGACCATGCCCCAAGGTAGCGAGATCTTCGGTGGCGCGACAGCTCTGTTTGTGATTGTTGCGATGACGCAGTGACGTGCGTTAATGGCCCGGCCGCAGTTACTGTCGCCCAACATGTCCGGAAATCATCATCACGACACCGATCAAGCCGCTCTCTATGGGCCTTCACTAAAGCCGAGGGTAAGAACTCGTCGTGCGTTCCTTGGTGAAGTCGGAAAGGGCACGCTCGCGATAGCGGTGTTTGCTCCCGCGACCTTGGCAGCGTGTTCCTCGGGGTCGGGCGGTGAGGTGGCTAGCGAAGGAACAAGCATCCCGCCGACATCGGCTGCTCCGAGTTCTAGTGCTCCGATAACAAGCGTGGCTAGTGCGCCAGCTTCCACAGACAGCGCTGAACCTGATTCGGAGCTTCGTTGGGCTCGGGCAAACCTCGGGTTCGTCTCGGCCTACGTGTTGGCGCGAGGAAACTCTGCCGCCATCGTCGACACCGGAACCGAGGGAAGTGCCGAAACAATCGGTGAATCGCTCAAATCGCTCGGACTCAACTACAGCGATGTCGAACACGTAATTCTCACCCACAACCACGGCGACCACGCGGGATCGATAGCCGCTGTGCTAGAGAACGCGCTCAACGCCGCGACCTACGCTGGCGAGGCCGACCTGAATGGGATTGCCGCCGAATCGATCATTCCGCTCCTCGGTGGTGAGGATGTCTTCGGTTTCGAGATGATAGCGACCCCCGGCCACACCCTTGGACACATGGCGGTGATAGATCACGCGGCCGGACTCTTGGTGGCTGGTGACGCCATCTTCACCGACGGAGGGACGGCAATGGAAGGGCCGGAAAGATTCTTTAACGATGTTGAGACCTCGCGCGACTCGATCAGAGCCCTCGCCGCCCTCAGCTTCAACACGATGCTCGTCGGCCACGGCGACCCAATAGAAAATGACGCCAACGCGGCAGTAGCCGACCTAGCAGCCTCGCTTCCCTAGCGTTCTGCCACCTAAGAACGCCCCCCTAGGGGCGATCCTCGCTGGCAGAAGGGTTTAGGTGGGTAGGTCGTGCGGGATCGAGCGAATTCTGAGGGCGGCAAGCACGACTATGAGTGCCGAGAAGGCGGCGTAAGCGTTAAAGAGTGTTCCCGGGCCCGATGCTCCGTAGATGATTGGGGCGAGAATCGACGTTGTTGCGGCAACCGCCATCCCAATCGCTTCGAGGATGGCGCTTCCGATGGCCGATCTTGCTGCCCCCGATGCCTCGAGCACGAGAACCTGCGCTCCGGTGCTTGAGAAGGACTCCGAGGCACCCTGAAAGACCCCGATCGCAGCGAACATCGCGGCGCCGCTGGCGACTCCGAACAGCACGACACATGGTAGCGATAGCACTAGCGCTGGCAGTACTACCCGAGCGCCCCCGACGCGTTCGGCGAGCGCGCCAGCCTTCATAGGCAGGATCAGCAATGGCGCCCCTGTGATTGTTACCGTGATGGCAATCGCAGTGGTACCAGCGCCGAGGTCGGTTAGATAGCGGTCGACGATCGAGTCGAAAACACCAATAAACCCGAACACCATTATCTGAGCCAGTATCGCCACCTGTACACGTGGCTTTGCCAGTAACCAGCCGACGTCGCTGTAGTCGACTGGGGCGGTTGCGATGGGAGTATTGGCAGCAATACGTGCGGCTGGAATACCAACGAGAACGATGAGCACTGCCAGGATCACAAATGGTGTCTCGAACGAGATCGATCCGAGCGCGGCGCCCAGCCCAGGTCCGGTGAGGAATCCGGCCACCCCGGTGGACAACATGGCACCCACCTTGGCGCCGCCGCCTTCGATGTCTAGCCCGATCAGAGCTTTGCGGGCAACCACGCCAAAGAGTCCGAGGCCAACGCCCGACATGCCGCGCGACAAGCCGAATAGCCAGAACGAGTTAGCGAAAGCAAAGCCGATCGTGCCCAGCGCCCCGATTGCGACCGATGCCCATGCCAGCTCTTTGACATGGCCGCGATCGAGCAGCGGCGCTAGTGCTAGTTGTGTGACGAGCGCCGACAAGAAACCCATCGACGCTACGAATCCGAGCTGCCAGTCGGCCAAGCCGTAGAGGTCTTGGATGTCGGCCAAGAACACAAAGACCAGCCCGATCGAGCTCGCCATCAGAAAGTTCAAGGCATAAAGCCAGCGAGTGGACATCGAGTCACGCTACGACCCTTTTGCGAACTTTGTTGGGCAATATCGAATGCGGCGAATAGCGGAGGCTATGGCATGATTAACCCAACTATGCGCTTCTTTATCGAGGCATCGGTGAAGCCATGAGCAGCATCGAGACCAAGCCCGCAACCGCTGCTGACAAAGCTCTAATTCAGACCCGCACCATCCGTGTCCTAATGGTGTCGGTGATTCCCGCCGGGATGGCTACCGCGGGAGCCTTTCCGACAACTTCTTTGCTCGCAAAAGAGTTGACCGGCAGCGACACGCTCAGTGGGTTCGCGTCCGCGTTTCTAGCTGTCGGCGGTGCCATCGCTGCGGTTCCGCTGGCCCGTCTAATGGCTCGTAAGGGTCGCAGGGCTGGCCTTCGGACCGGTTGGACTATTGCCGCGTTCGGCGCGTCATTGTCTTTCTTGGCCGCCACCTTGGAGTTCTTTCCGCTACTGATTCTTGGTTCGATTGGAATCGGTTCAGGTAACGCTGCCAATCTGTCAACCCGCTATGCGGCTGCCGATCTGGCCGATGACAGTAATCGCGGTCGTTCGATCAGCTTTGTCGTGTGGGCCTCGACCGTCGGCTCTGTTATGGGTCCGACGATCGCCAGCGGCCCGTCTGGTTGGCTGGCCGAGAGTGTTGGATTGCCAAAGCTGGCTGGTCCGTATGCATTGGCGGCCATCGCCTTCACCATTGCGGCGATGCTCTCCGAACGTTTCCTTCGGCCGGACCCGCTCGAAGTCTCGGGTGGTTTGTCTTCTCACGCGAAAGCCGATCGAGTATCGGTGGCCGAATCGTTCCGCAAGCTTTGGTCGGTGCCACTCGCCCGCCTCGCCGTCCTGGCGATGGCCGTGGGTCATGCGGTGATGGTGGGGGTGATGACCATGACACCGCTACATATGCAGGACGGAAACCACGAGTTCAAGATCATCGGGTTTGTGATCTCTCTGCACATAATTGGCATGTACGCCTTCTCGCCCTTAGTGGGGGTATTTGTCGACAAATTCGGCCCTCGACCCGTCATCGCCGTGGCGGGAGTTGTGCTCTTCACAGGCGCTGAACTCGCGAGCCACACCGATCCGCAGGACAGTCTCGGTGTGTTTGTCGGACTGTTTCTTATCGGGCTTGGCTGGAGCTTCAACCTGATCTCTGGAAGCTCGATCCTCACCGGCACCTTCACCCCTGAAGAGCGGGCGACTACTCAGGGAGCGTCAGATCTCATCATGGTCGGCTCGGGAGCTAGCGCGGGTTTGATTGCAGGAGCCGTGGTTGAGTGGAGCAGCTTTCATTCACTCGCTCATTGGGCTGGAGTTGGGGCCCTCAGCCTGCCCCTTATCGCTGGACTCGCAATAATTGGCCAACGGCGAAGCAAACCAACACCGGCTTAGAGGGTACGTGCTAGTGGTGCTCCACAGACTCGTCGCCAGCGAAAAGCGAGCGAACCGTTATTGGGTCGGCGAAGCCTTTAACCATTCGCCTACCCGCTGGTTCGAAGCGGACCTGGCCACTGGTCTCGGTTGCTTCAGCGAGCGCTTCGGTCACGAGTAACTCCTGAGGGACGGCTTCGTCGACAAGTCGCGAGGCTAAGTTGACAACCGAGCCGTAGTAATCGCCACCGCGTACTAATACTTCGCCGTAGGCCAATCCACCGCGCGGCAATACCTGCTCGTGCTCGCAGCCTATGCCCGACATCAGGGCGCTCGCCGCTCGGCATGCAGCCGTTGGGTCGGTGGCCACAAACATCACCTCATCGCCGATCAGCTTGACGACCCTTGCTCCCATCTGGGTCACAACGTCGTGTGCTCGACCTTCGAAGTCTCGGATGAAGTTTGCTAGCTCTTGTGAGTCCATGTGTTCGGAGATTTCGGTGAACCCCACGAGATCGACGAAGCCGACGGCGTACCGGTAACGCAATCGTTCGTTCATGTCGATTATGGATCGGCGCGACCTTTGGATGGCCTGCAGCACGTGGCGCTTAAGAACAGAGTCGAGCTGTTCGGCGAATCCGTCCAAGAGTCCGACCGCCTCATCGACCTTGACTGCGAGGTCGAGCTCGCTTTGGCCGGACGCCAGCATTGGTGATTCGACGTCGGTTAGAAACAGCGAGACCGCCGCTTCGGCGATGCGTCCGATCGAGTTCCCGATGACCCGAATGAAGCTGAGCGCTTCGGCGTCAGAGAACATCGGGGCTAGGGCGCCGAACACGGCGAGGGCCTTTGCTTGTTCGGCGCTGATGCCGAGTTCGCCGGTCGGGGCGCCGTCGAGCGCCAAGAAACCGAAAGCGGTCGCGTATGCGTCGAAGTCTTCTGAGGAGAGCTCCGATATCGCGATGGCCTCGCGGCGACTAAGCCAAGTGCCGGTAGAGAGGCGACGATCGCCAGCCATGGCTCCGAGGCCGTCAGTTTCGAGTGCGACGATCATTTCGTCGACCGTGAAGCCTTGGCCAGTGAGCCACTCGAGTAGGTCGAGTCGACCGGTGTCGGCATCGACGGAAGGATCGTACAAACCGGCGGCTAAGTACTCTTCGGTCGTCGACATAGCAACAGAGTACCGTTGCGGCATCGAAGGCGTGAGACTAGCGAGAGGCAGTTCTTGAATGCGCGGATAAGGGAACGGGACTTGGTAAGCGCGCTTGTAAGAAAATGATTTTCACCAATTCTGAAAAGAAGTTGTTAAGTGTCGCTGCTCCGGTGCCGATCAATTTTGTGTTGCCGGTTCGACTCTTCGGAGTTGGGTAAGCAGCATTGCGCTCGTAGCTCAATTGGATAGAGCGTCTGAGTACTTATCGGAAGGTTTGGGGTTCGAATCCCTGAGAGCGCGCAATCCACAGGCCCCCAGCTTCGGCTGGGGTTTCTGTCGTTTTCGCGTCCAGCTCCTTTACTCGGCGTTCTCCCAACGATGCGCTAAACCCGGGCTAACCGCTCGCCGATGAATAAACCATGCGACTGTTATGGATATATACTGGCTTGGCTCTGTTCCTTGTAGCTTGCGGTGGCGACACTTCTCCGCCCGACGCTCTGGCGATGGCCGAAGAAATCGAGGTCGGCGACATCGACGAAGAAGCGCTCACTTTGGTGGATCTAGAGGCCGAGTGGATGTGTGACGCCATTCGGTTCAGCTTCGACAACCCTGGTGACGTCGTCGAGGCCCGCGCGGCCAAACTCGCCGCAAACGGGCTAACGCTCGAGGAGTATCGAGCCTTCGAAGCCGAGCTAGCGCAAAGTCTCGAACTGCGCGAAGCGGTGTTCGTACGCTTTAGCGAGGTTTGTCTAACCGAAGGCGGAGGAACTCCACCGGAGTAGAACGAAATACTGTCCAGTGGTCCGCTCAGTCGGCTATTGCAACAGTAACTTCAGCTGCGGTGTGGGTCGGATGGCTCAATTATTCAAGGTCGATCGTCATCTAAACGATAACGATCGTATGTTAAATAATTCGATCGTTCGTCGTATCGCCGCTTGCCTGATTGCGGTGGCCGTTCTTGTACCGGCAAGTCCCGCACTTGCCGACGGTGACTCACACGGAAGGTCGGCTCGGCCGGTTCTTCTGAACAGCCGCCTCCCCGCCGTCGTAGCAGGAAGCTCATCGTGGCTAAACATTGCTTGGGTCGCCGACGGCGATATCGGCGACTTTCGTGTGGTCGTTGAGAAACCAAAAGGATTCGAGATTGCGTACTCGCAGACTACTCGTGACCACGCGGGGCCAATGGACGGCTATGCCATGAGCGACAAAGCGGTCGACTTTACCGCTATCAACCTGATCGTCGATGATGACTACCGCAAACGTGACATCAAGCTGAAACTGGTGATGACTTGGACGGCCGAAGGTAAATCGATGAGACGCAAGGCCTCGGTGAAGGTTCCAGTGATTCAACACGAGGGTGACGACTGGGAACAGATCGACACGGGTGGAGTGCTGAATAAGTCTAGCGATTCAGGATGGTTCGATCTGCGCCTCGCTGGCCTCGCCCCACAAAGCAACAACGTTCGGATGGTTCTCAGCGATGATGCCGGCACCAGTCTTTACCTGCCCCAAGGCACTTGGACAGGGCCTCATCACGACGAACTTCTAGAAGCCGGAGAAACCGACACGCTTCGCTTCTGGATCGACCCTGACGCCGTCGACAAGGGTGAATACAACCTTCGGTTTACTATTAGCTGGGAGTCTCGCGGCGAGAAGAAAGCCAAGGATGTTGGCTACTCCGTGACCATCGACTGAGCCCGGTTGGCATTGCTATCTGACAGCGGCCGTTCGGTGCTACAGACTATGGGGGATGAGTACCGCAGAGTTTGACCTCAACGACCGCTTCGCTTCAACCGACTCGATTGTCGCGATGAGCGGCATCCAGGCTGTTGTGCGAATTCCGCTCGACCAGCATCGGGCGGATCTAGCACGGGGCCTAAAGACAGCCGGGTTGATATGTGGTTACCGCGGCTCGCCGGTGGGCGGTATGGATTCGGCGTACGAGCAGCATCGAGCGCTTCTTGAAGCTAACGACATTCGCTTCATCAGCGGCGTCAATGAAGACCTAGCGGCCACGGCGGTCTGGGGTAGTCAGATAGCGAGCCTTCAGGACAACCAACGCTTCGATGGCGTCATTGGAATGTGGTACGGCAAGGGTCCTGGTGTCGATCGCAGCGGCGACGCGTTTCGCCACGCCAATACTTCTGGGGTTGCGCCCAACGGAGGTGTGCTTGCGATTGCGGGCGACGATCCCGCTAGCAAATCCTCGACGGTGGCGTCGGCGTCGGAGTGGGCTCTGGCCGATCAGGCGATGCCAACACTGTTTCCCGGAAGCGTGCAGGAGGTCCTCGACTATGGGCGATTCGGATACGAGCTGTCGCGGTTCTGCGGATCATGGGTGGGTTTCAAACTGGTGACCAATGTGGCCGACGGCTACGCCACAATCGACCCTCGTCCCGAACGCCTTAGCGTGGTACCGGTCAGCTATGAAGTTGATGGCAAGCCTTGGAGCCACTCGCAGTCCGATGTGCTCGTCGGCGCAACCGTGTTGTCGCTCGAAACCGAGATGTTCACCCACCGCCTGCGAGCGGCTGAAACATTTGTGGCCGCTCAAGGCCTCGACAGAACCATCGGAAGTAGTCGCGCAGCGAAGCTGGGAATCATTGCAGCTGGCTTGAACTATTACGAGACGGTCGATGCGTTAGGCCGTCTAGGAATTAGTACCGACGACCTGGACAGCCTTGGAATCCGGATCTATAAGCCAGCAATGATCTGGCCGCTCGAACCGAAAGGGCTTACCACTTTCGCAGACGGGGTCGAGGAGATTCTGGTCATCGAGGAGAAGCGTTCGTTTGTCGAAGGACAGGTTCGCGAGATTCTCTATGGTCGTACCAATGCTCCCCGTGTACTCGGTAAAGACGATGAGGAGGGTCGACCTCTTATTCAAATGCGAGGGTCGCTAGTCAGCGATGACCTGCTGACACCGCTACGTTCACGACTCACTCGCTTCCTTCCTAAGGATCGCCTCACGACCGAACGGCAACGCATCGAGGTCGTCGCCACTTCACCCAAAGACCCATCGACTGAGCAGTTGCCGGATCGCCAGGCATTCTTTTGTTCGGGTTGTCCTCACAACCGGTCGACAGTGGTTCCCGAAGGCTCGTTGGTGGGAGGCGGTATTGGCTGTCATGCCATGTCGATGTGGATGGACCGCAGCACTGTCGGAATCACCCAGATGGGTGCTGAAGGCGCTCAATGGGTTGGCATGGCACCCTTTGTTGGCGGCGAGCACCGTTTCCAGAACCTCGGTGACGGCACGTTTGCCCACTCGGGTTCGCTGGCTATCCGTCAGGCGGTTTCGGCCGGAACCAACATCACCTACAAGATCCTCTACAACGGCACGGTAGCGATGACCGGCGGCCAAGACGCCGCTGGTGAGATGGCTGTGCCAGAGCTGACCCGCTGGCTAGACGCCGAGGGCGTCGCGCAGATCGTTGTTGTGGCGGCCGAACCCGAACGCTATAGCGACGACGCTCGTTGGGCACCGTCAGCTCGAGTAACCGGCCGCGACCAACTCGACGATGTGCAGCGCGAACTCCGCGACATACCTGGGGTAACCGTTCTCATCTACGACCAGGCGTGCGCTGCCGAACTTCGTCGGGGTCGCAAGCGTGGCACTCTCGTAACTCCGACCACTCGGGTGATGATCGACGAGTCGATCTGTGAGGGCTGCGGTCACTGTGGCGCGATCTCGAACTGCGCCAGTGTCCACCCGGTGATGACCCCCTTTGGCCGCAAGACTCAGATCCATCAAGAGTCGTGCAACTTTGACCTCACCTGCCTCGATGGAAACTGTCCTGCGTTCGTATCGGTCGAGATCGATCCCGACTTCAAGCCAGCAAAGACTGGCCTTGCTGAGATACCTCCTGGCGATTTGCCCAGCGAACCGGTCGTTCCTCCGCAGGGCAATATCGTGATGGTGGGCATTGGCGGGACCGGCGTGGTCACGATGAGCCAGGTGGTGTCCACCGCCGCTCTTCTCGACGGTCGGCAGAGCAACAGCCTCGACCAAACCGGCTTGGCGCAAAAGGGCGGCACCGTTGTGTCAAACCTGCGGATTACCTCCGACGTTGAACAGACCTCCAACTTTGTCGGAGATGGCGAAGCCGACGCGTTGCTGCTGTTCGATCTGGTGAGTGGCATCAATCCCAAGAATCTTGGGCGGGCTAGTGCCGGTAGAACCGTGGCCATCGTCTCAACCGCTCTAGTTCCCACTGGCTCGATGGTGTCGGGTCGCGGCGCCGAGACTTTCCCCGAACTCGGCCAGTTCCGTAGCGCTATCGATCCGGTTACAAAGTCTGACGAGAACATTTGGCTCGACGCGTCGGGAATCGCGCAGCGACTCTTTGCGTCCCAGCCATTGGCGAACGCATTGGTGCTCGGTGTTGCCTACCAGCGGGGTCTCCTGCCGGTTTCAGGAGCCAGCATCGAAAAGGCGATGGAGCTCAATGGTGTTGCCGTGGAATCGAATCTTGCGGCGTTTCGGTTAGGTCGGCGGATCGCGGTAGAACCCGAACTGCTGGCTCAACTAGAGCAGGGTCGTACCAGCGGCGAGGGTCCGAAGCCGCTTACCGGCAAGGCGGCCGACGCCGTAGCCGCCGTCGACGCCGACCCCGAACTCGCCGAGATTCTCGCTTGGCGGGTGCCCGAGCTGATCGAATACGAGAACCTGAAGTATGCACGTCGCTATGGTGCCGATATCGCCAAGGTCCGAAACGTCGAGTTGCGTCTCGGCGTTGATAGAAGCGATTTGAGCCAGACCGTCGCTCGTCAGCTCTTCAAGCTCATGGCCTACAAGGATGAGTACGAGGTTGCCAGACTCGCCCTCAATAGCGACATTGCCGACCGGGCCCGCCAGCGATTTGGCCCTAACGCCAAGGTGAGCTACCGGCTGAAGCCGCCATCGATGAAGCTGGTTGGATACGGCAAGAAGATCAGCGTTGCTGAAGCTGCTGGTCGCAAGATGTTCCAAGGCTTGAGAAAAACCAAGAAGCTGCGCGGCAAGCGACTCGATCCATTTGGCCAAACCGAAGAACGTCGTACCGAGCGTCAACTGATCGACGACTATCGTTCACTCGTCGAGACTTTGCTTGCAAAGTTGACCGCAGAGAACTACGACCAAGCGGTTGAGATTGCGGACTTGGCCGATCAGATCCGTGGCTATGACGTCATCAAGCTCGCCAACGTTGAGCGCTACCGGGCCGATCTTGTCGATGCACTCAGCAGATTTGGCTGAGTGTGGACCGGTTCCAGCTCGGTGCCCACACCAGATCGATATCGACCTCGTCGGCCGAAGCGCAGAAGTGGTTCGACCTCGGTCTGAACTGGTGTTTCGGATTCAATCAGGAGGAGGGAGTCGCCTGCTTTCGCAAGGCGCTCGAGTTAGATCCTGAATGCGTAATGGCTCACTGGGGCGTCGCCTACGCAGCAGGCCCGTTCTACAACCTTCCATGGCGCGACTTTGGAGCTGAAGAGGCGCAGCAGTGCACAGAGTTGTGCCACGGTCACCTAGCCAAGGCTAGATCGTTCGCCGCCCGCGCCAGCCCAGCCGAGAATGCACTTGTAGAGGCCTTAGCGTCCCGTTTCCAAAAGCCTCACCCGGTGACGCAGCATGAGTTTGATCGCTGGGACGATGACTACGCCGATGCGATGCGTTCGGTGCACGACCGTTTTCCCGACGATGTCGATGTTGTCGCGTTATTGGTTGAAGCCCTGATAACCCGCACCCCTTGGAAGCTGTGGGATGTGAAGACCGGAGAGCCGGCTGAGGGTACCGACACCATCGAGTCTCTCAAGCTCTGTGAACGGTTCATAGCGCTGGCCGACGAACAGGGAGTCGTGCAGCATCCGGCGCTGCTGCACCTACACATCCATATTCTCGAGATGTCCAACGAGCCCGAGCGAGCCAAACCTTCCGCAGACGGTCTACGAATGCTGTGCCCTGACGCCGGACACATGAACCACATGCCTGGCCACATCGACGTGCTGATCGGCGACTACGACGAGGCTCGGATAGCCAGCGAGAAGGCGATTGTGGCGGACAACATGTATGTCGACTACGCAGGGCCGTTCAACTTCTACACCACCGCTAGATGCCACAACCTGCACATGATGATGTACACCTGCATGTTTCTTGGCCGCTACAACGATGCAATCACCGCGGCCGACCAACTCAGCGCGACGCTCACCCCTGAGGTCTTAGGGGTCGAGGGGCATCCACAGCTAGCTATGACGGTCGAGGGCTACTACTCGATGAAGATGCACGTGTTGGTGAGGTTTGGTAGGTGGCAGGACATCGTCGACACGCCGATGCCCGACGATCCGGAGCTTTACTGCGTGTCGACCGCGATGTATCACTACGCGAAGGGCGTAGCTCACGCTGCGCTCAAGAGTTTCGGCGATGCCGACGAGCAGCGGCAACTATTCCAGGAGGCCCTCGGACGAATTGCGGCCGATCGCAAGTTCTTCAACAACTCCGCGTTTAGCATCCTGGGGGTGGGCGAGAAGATGCTCGATGGCGAGTTGGCCTATCACAAGGGCGATTACGTCGAGGCGTTTGAACATTTACGAGAGAGCGTTCGGCGCGACGACAATCTTTACTACACCGAACCGTGGGCGTGGATGCATCCGCCGCGCCACGCGCTGGCAGCGTTGTTGACGGAACAGGGCCAATACGAAGAAGCCGAAGCCGTATACCGCGCCGACTTAGGTATGGACGACAGCTTGCAGCGTTGCGGGCAGCACCCCAACAATGTGTGGAGTTTGCACGGCCTTGTGGAATGCCTCGAACGACGCGGCGAAACCGTCGAGCTCACCAACCTGAAGCCGTTGTTAGCGGTGGCTGTAGCCAAGGCCGACGTCGCGATTACATCGTCGTGCATGTGTCGTTCGGAGACCATTTCCACCTCATGCTGCGCAGATGAGTGACCCTGGTTCTCCGTCGACGATCGCGGCGTTCACGATGTACAGCCGCCCTGAACTGGTCGACTCGCACGACAGGTATTGGGCGTTGATTCGGGCGCGCTTGTTGGCTAGCGGTTTTGATGCCCCCGAAAGGCTTTCCCAAGATGCTGAAGAATTCGAGGTGTGGAACGACCCTGGGCTCGTGCTCAGCCAAACCTGTGGCATGCCTTACCGGCTATGGCTGCACGGACGCGTTGCCCTGGTAGGAACTCCCGACTATGGCCTCGAGGGTTGTCCTGCCGGCTACTACCGCAGCGCGTTTGTGGTGCGTGGCGACGATGCCCGAACCGAGTTGGCAGAGTTCAAGGATTCTGTGTTCGCCTACAACCAAACATTCTCGCAATCGGGTTACGCGGCCCCATTTGCCCAGGCTTTGCCGCACGGCTTTTGGTTTGAGAATCGCCTTCACACCGAACAACATTTGGAATCGGCGCGTGCGGTTAGCGAAGGCCGGGCCGACATTGCATCACTCGACGGGGTGTCGTGGCGCCTCATCCAGGCGTACGAACCGTTTGCAGAGAAGTTGCGCGTTCTCTCTTGGACCGTCCCAACACCCGGCCTGCCATACATCACCGCCGACCAGTCCAAGGTCGCGGCCATCTTCGATGCGGTCAGCGGAGCGATCGACTCGTTAGTCGACGCCGATCGTAAAAGCCTAGGGCTTGGGGGAATTGTGCGGATTCCTGAAGAAGAATACCTAGCGGTTCAGAATCCGCCAGCGTCGTTTCAGTAAGACGCTAGATCTTCAGGCTTTCTGGCAAGCGCCGACTTTCGATTGAAGTAACCGGCCAGGACAAAGACTGCCCCGACGACAAATCCGGTACCCCCTATTCCGGCCATCACGAACCAACCGTATGTGCTCAGTTGTAAATCGGTGAGTGAGCGGGTGAGGAGTGCCGTGGTCTCACTGGAGGTCTCAATCACTACTGTGTACTCGCCCGAACTCTTGGCATCGAACACGACGTATCCAGAGAAGTTGGTACCGTTCCTGCTGATGGACTGGTTCGAACCATCTCGTAGCTCGATCTCATCGCCTGCGGGGTTGAACACCGTCAGACTGAAGACTCTGACACCCTTGCCTTTGCCGACGCTCACTGGCCCGTACGAATTGGTTGAGGACGTCTCGATCGAGACTAGGTAGGTGCCCGAGTCGAGTGTCTTCTCGATGGCTCCTGGAACCGTGTGTGCTGGCGAGAAGAGGAGGTCCGAGAGGAAGAACCACGAACCGATTAGTCCAGGAACCAGGAGAATCACGCCTGCGACCATGGCAAGTAGCCCAAATCGCATCTGTTGCTCGCCGGGAAGCCGGGTGCTCGTCATCTCACTTTGATCGGCCCGCATCTGGTCGAACATGAACAGAACCCTTGACCGGCTCGGACATCGATGAAGGATTTGACGGTGTGGCAATCGAGGGGGAATGGTTCCTGAGAGATTCATGCACTAGGGAGTTGGGCCATGCCGATACCAGAGGGTCAAGCAATCATCGACACCATGATTGGGTTTCCGAAGAAGGACTATGCGGTCTATGACTTCATTCGTGCTCAGACCAAGGATGCAGCGTCCAACGAAATGGAGTTTCCAGCCGAGTACATGTTCAAGAATGTGCCGAAAGAGCTCTACGGAACCAGTGCCGATCCAATCGATGTGACCATCGGCGAGATGGATCGTTTCAATATTACCCACGGCCTGATCGGCGTTAGGGCTGACGGTTACAACGAAGCATTCGAGCGCTATCCCGACCGGTTCGTCGCCGCTGCCAGCATCGACCCGAACGACATCATGGGAGCGCTTCGAGAGATCGAGGGTTGCCACGAGAAGTATCCGTTGCGGGCGGTCACGGCCTTTCCGTCGGGCTGTAACCCGCAGGTACCAATCGATGATCGGCGCTTTTACGCGGTCTACGCGAAATGTGTCGAGCTAGATCTTCCGATCTTTGTGTGTGCCGGGATTCCGGGGCCAAGGTTGCCGTTCGCCCCACAAGAAGTCGCTCGGATCGATCAGGTGATGTACGACTTCCCCGAGCTGACCTTTGTGACGCGTCATGGTTGTGAACCCTGGGAGGAGTTAGCCGTGAAGCTGATGCTCAAGTGGCCGGGGTTGCACTATTCCACCTCGGCTTTCGCACCTAAGCATTACCCCAAAGCGATCATCGACTACGCCAACACCCGAGGGTCGGACAAGGTCCTGTACGCCGGTTACTTCCCAATGGGGTTATCGCTAGATCGCATCATGGGCGACATGGCTGACGTGGCGTTCAAGGACGAAGTGTGGAACAAGTTCCTGTACGCAAACGCCGCCCGAATCCTCAAGCTCGACTAGCCGAGCTAGTCGCGGGCTAGTTCGTTCTGGCCGCTCGCTTCATGGTCGAGTTGTTGGTCGTCGTCGAGGTTGACCGTGACTTTCTCTAACGTTCCCGTGAAGCCAAACGGACCCATGAACTTGCCCGTTCGGTCGTAGTCCGAAACGGTGGTACCGCGATCGAGTCCGATGTCGAGCCCCGACCACGAGATCATCAACCAGAAGATCTGATCGGTCTCGAGGATTCCCTCAGGCTGGCCGTCGATGAGCAGGGTTCCGACACCGTGTGGGAGTGGCCCGCCATCTTCGGAGCGGCGCATCCGGAACCCGAGCGTGCGGCGGCCGGCGGGTATTTCGCGTTCCGACTCGACGATCTGATGCGTGCCGCCAATGTTGAGATCGTGCACTAGGCGGCCGCTGCGGACGAACAGCGAGTATCCGCTGGTGGCATCTCCGTGGGCGATCAACACACCTTCGGCACCACCCTCGGGGATCACGACGGTCGCTTCGATCGAGTAGCTGCGGCTACGCAGATCGGGCGCGACCTCTGACGGTAGGTGGCCCATGCCTTTCCAGAATGTGTACTGGGTGCGCTCGCCGCGATGCCGCTCGGCGTTCTCGGCGAAGCGCTCCGCGAAGCGATCGTCTAGTGGTAGGACCTTGTGCTTCTCGGCCTCGCTCCACCAACGACCGACCAGTTCGACAAGTTTTTCGGGTCGGGATGCTGCGAGATCGTGGTTCTCGTTGAAGTCTTCGTCGAGGTTGTACAGCTCCCACTGGTCGTCGTCGAACGACGTGCCTGGTTGGTGAAACGCCACAGCTTTCCAGCCCCTGTGCCAGATCCCGCGATGGCCAAACATTTCGAAGTGTTGTACTGACTTCTCGGTATCGGCGGCGCAAGCGAGGGTAGCGGCGAAGCTCACCCCTTCGGTAGCGTCGGGCCGGTCGATGCCGATGATTTCAAGGATGGTGGGCGCGAGATCGGACACATGACAGAAGTTGTGGCGTAGGCCGGGCGCACCGACCCCTGGCCCGGCGATTACCAACGGGTCTCGTACCCCGCCTCCGTGAGTGTTCTGCTTGTAACGCTTTAGGGGAGAGTTGGCTGCCATTGCCCACCCCCACGGGAAGTTCGAGTGGGTGTCCGGGCCACCTATGTCGTCGATGCGGGCGATCTTGTCGGCCATGTCTTCGGCTACGAGGTTGAACGGGCCCATCGCGTTGACAAAGCCCAGTGGCCCGCCCTCCTGGCTGGCTCCGTTGTCAGAAAGTGCCAGTACCAGGGTGTTGTCGAGCTGGCCAGCTATGTCGAGGAAGTCGATCAACCGGCCGAAGTTCTGGTCGGCGTGCTCGAGCATGGCTGCGTACGCGGCCGCGAGGCGGGTGAATAGGTTCTGTTCGTCGCTGCTGTGGTCGTTCCACGCGTTAACCATGAAGTTTCGGTCGGGCAGTGCGGTTCCCGCCGGCACGATTCCCATCTTGAGTTGGCGGTCGAGCCGGTCGAGCCGGGTTTGGTCCCAGCCCTTGGCGAAAGTTGCGTCGTACTTATCAATAAGCGCTTTCGGCGCCTGGTGAGGAGCGTGACAAGCGCCAGGAGCCACCATCATTAGCCAAGGCGTTTCGGGTGCCGAGGCGATCTGTCCAGCCAGGTAGCCGATGGCCTTATCGAACAGATCTTCGGTGAGGTGGTAGCCCGACTCGTAGTCCCCTGGCGCGCTGATGTGGCTGTTATCGCGCACCAACTCGGGCGAGTACTGGTCGGTTTCGGCGTCGAGAAATCCGTAGAAACGATCGAACCCGCGACCTAGCGGCCAACCGTCGAACGGGCCAGTCGGGCCGGTTTCGGTAAGGGGAGTCACGTGCCATTTGCCGACGAAGTAGGTGCTGTAACCGTGCGGGCGAACCGCTTCGGCGAGGGTCGTTGCTCGCTGGTCGATCTTTCCGCGATAACCCGGGTAACCCGAGTCGAAGTTGGATAGACAACCCATACCGACCGAGTGGTGGTTGCGCCCGGTGTGCAACGCCGCACGGGTGGTGGAACACATCGCAGTCGTGTGAAACCCGGTGTAGCGCAGCCCGCGAGCGGCGAGCGCATCGATTGTCGGGGTGTCGATCTCTGATCCGTAGCAACCAAAGTCGGCGAAACCCACGTCGTCCAGCAACAGCAGCAGGATATTAGGTGCGCCCTCAGGTGGTTTAGGGCGAGCGGGCCAATGCGGCTCAGACTCGCCAATAGTCGTTCCGATCCGCCCCGCAAACTCTGTCATGACAGAAAGCTAGCCCAACCTCAGATCATGCCCCCCTCCCAAATTACTGTTGTAATGACCGGTAGGCGGTCATTACACCAGTAATTACAAAGGACCAACCGAAACTACTGCTGAAATCACCGCTAGGCGGTTATTTCAACAGTAATTTCGTGGGGGTTGTGTTGAACGCGGCTAAAGGTTTTTGGCGGCTTGGCCGATGTTGCGTTCGCGGGTGCCTCGGATCTTGAAGGACAGCTACATGCCAGGTTCTCGTTCATTCGTTTTGCGTGTCTTCGTCGCGCTAGTTCTGGTCGTGCAGTTGCTAGGGATCGACACGGCGCTCGCCGGGAACGGCCCGCCGTCGAACACCCGGTTGCCCACAATTAGCGACACCACCCCTACCGATGGTGACACGCTCACCGCCTATCCCGGCGGCTGGGTTGGCACCAATCCGGTTGCCTTCAGCTATCGGTGGTCACGATGCGACGCTAACTGTTCGCCGATTTCCGGGGCCACGGGCAATACCTTCACCGTCGCTTCAAGCGATGTTGCGCATGGTCTACAGGTCGAGGTGACAGCGACCAACAGCGAGGGCACAAAGACGGCTGTCTCAACTAGGACAGCGGTAGCTGTAGCCCGTCGCCCGAGCAACGATTCGCTACCTACAATCTCAGGTCAGCCGACGTTCTCGGCCACGCTTACGGCCGCGCCGGGAACGTGGTCTGGAACTCCAACAATCAGCTACACCTACCGCTGGAAACGCTGCAATGGCTCTGGCGATCAGTGCAATTCGATCCGCGACGCAACAGCTCGGAACTACGACGTCCAGCTCGTCGATGCTGGTTCGAGAATTCGTGTCGCGGTAACCGCGTCGAATGGGGGCGGCTCGAAATCGGCGTGGTCGGCGTCGACTGGTGTGGTTGGAGCGGTGGCGCCGATAAACCTTGAGCTTCCCGCGATTTCGGATCTGTCGCCGCATAAGGGCGATGTGCTCTCGGCGTATGACGGAAGCTGGAGCGGTACGGCTCCGATCGATTATCGGTTTCAGTGGTTGCACTGCGGCTCGACAGCTCTGCAATGCAGTGAAATCGACGGTGCCCGAACCGCTTTGTACGAGGTCACCCAGGAGATGAGTGGTCGTCGCCTCCGGGTACGAGTAGAAGCTGTCAATCCTGGGGGTTCGACCACGGTGGACTCTCCTGCTACCGCAAAGGTGGTGGCGCCGCTCCCGCCAGGGAACACGCGCCGTCCGCGGCTGACCGGCTTGGCGCGGGTGGGCTTGGCTTACGAAGTCGAGGCCGGAAACTGGTCGGGCACCGCCCCACTTAGCTCTGCCTATCAGTGGTTGCGCTGCGATTCCCTTGGACGCAACTGCAAACAGATCGTCGGCGCGACCTCGGCTAGTTATACGCTCACCGAAGCTGATGCCGGAGGGCGACTGCGGGCACGGGTGACCGCAAGCAACGAAGTAGGCAGCTCATCCTCGACAACCTTCTCGTCGGGTCGGGTAGCCCAGCTCGGCAGCGAATTGTTTCGAGACAACTTCTCGGGAGTTGATCGACTAGTCACTAACCAGTTCGCCACATCGAACCCCACCAACCCGAATTCGGTAATTTCGCCTGATTGGGAGGTGACGAGCGGTTCGCTCTGGCGGAGGTCGGGGGTTGGTTACTCGGGCGTTCCCGACGCCACCCCGCCAGACGCCACATCGTCAGCTAGCTCTGGTTCGGCGGTTTTTCGTGCTCACACCAAACAATCGTTCAGCAACGTGGTCGTGTCGATGAAGCTTCGAACAATCGATCTTGTCTCCACCCCCCAGACACCTGCCACCAACTGGGACGGAGTACATATCTGGCTGCGATACGTTGACGAAACCAAGCTCTACGCCATCAACGTAAACCGTCGCGACAACACGCTGCGAATCAAGAAGAAGTGCCCCGGTGGAAGTACCATTCGAGGCACCTATTATTCGCTTTCGAAGGCCATCTCGCTACCTGTTAACCTGGGTACTTGGCAAGACGTTATGGCGGTGGTTCGCACTACCAGTAGCGATAGCGTCGTTATCGATGCGATGGTCGACGGCGAACTAGTCGCGCGATCGATCGACGCTGGAGTGGGCTGTGCCCCGATCCTCGAAGCCGCATCGGTAGGTGTCAGAGGTGACAACGCAGAGTTCGAGTTCGACCAATTCTCAGTCCGCCGCCTTTAAGCGTTCTGGTCGGGCAGATGGCCCCTCTGGGGGCCACTAGCCCGACCAGTTCGGATTAGGTATTGAGTTCGATTGCGGTTTCTCTGGCCGCTTGAAGGATCTTTGCGTAGCCGGTGCAGCGGCACAGGTTGCCCGATAGCCCAATGCGAATGTCGTCTTCGCTGGGGTCGGGGTCGCGGTCGAGTAACGCCTGGGTGCTCATGATCATGCCCGGCGTACAGAACCCGCATTGCACGCCGCCAGCCTCGAGAATGTGGCGTTGAATCGGGTGAAGCTCATCGCCATCGGCCAAACCTTCGATCGTCGTAACCTGGCGACCCTCGGCCTGCGCGGCCAAGTATGAACACGAATTCACCGGCTGACCGTCCAGCAGCACCATGCAGGCACCACATTCGCAGTCGTCGCAACCCTCTTTGGTGCCGGTGAGGCCAACCTCGTTTCGGATCACGCTCGAAAGCGAACGAGAGGTTTCGATCGCGAGCGGGTAACTAACACCGTTGACCTCCAGGTTCATCGCGTGAAGTTGTTCAGTCATTGAATAGCTCCGATCCCAAGCGCTCTGTTTACTGGCACTGCTATGGACTCTCCGCGTGCCCGTCTAGCTGCTGCGTCGACCGCCCGGCGTGCCATTACCCCAACGGTGTGGCGTCGGTATGCATCGCTCGCTCGAACATCGCTTATTGGCGACGCTTGCTCCGATGCAAGGTTTGCTACCGCTGCCAGCGTCGCTTCGTCGATTGGCTTCGCTTCGATTGCCGAGAGCCCGTCGACCGCGAGGATGGTCGGGGCCACCGCCGTTAGTGCAACCTGAATCGCTGCGACGGTTTCGTCGTCGTTGAGCGAAATCCGGGCGGCTGCCCCAACGATCGCAATCTCCATCGCCCGCCGGTACTCCAGGCGAACATATGCGCTTCCGGTTCGATCGGGTTGGCTCGGGAGATTCAGTGAAACACAGAGCTCGTCCTCACTGGCGCTCGTCTTTGCGGGCCCGGTCCACAACTCACCGATAGCGATGCTTCGAGTTCCCGAGGCTGTTTGCAGTTCGATGGTCGCGCCGAGCACAACCAATGGTGCACCGGTGTCCATGGCTGGCGACGCGTTCATGATGTTGCCGCCTATTGTGCCGACATTTCGAGTGCTTGGAGATCCGACCAGCGCTGCAGCGTCGGCAAGCGCTGAGTAGTGGTCGACGATGCTCAGGTCTTGCATCAGCTGCGCGTGGGTAACTCCTGCTCCGATCGTTAAGCCAGTGTCGGTCGAGTCGATGCCGGCGAGTTCTTCGATGCGATCGATTGCGACCAAGTCGACAGGCAGCGACGCCTTGCCCTGACGGGCGCTGACGACGAGGTCTGTGCCGCCAGCGATTGGTCGAGCCCCGTCAGCCATCGCCGCAAGGACCTCAACGAGGGAGGTAGCGATAGTAAACGTCATGAGTTTTCTTCCGTTCCCCGGCCACGGAGGCCGTGGGGCTCGGGCTGCGGGCTGGCGCCCTTCGCCCTACAGGTTGTTGTGGTCACGATGTGTGTTCCGTTCCCCGGCCACGGAGGCCGTGGGTCTCGGGCTGCGTTGACCAGACTCGTTCGGCGGTCATTGGTAACTGCTGCACGTGAGTACCGATCAGCTTCGCTAAGGCGTTGGCTATCGCACCGGCCGTTGGCACGTTAGGCGCTTCGGCCAAGCCCTTTGCCCCTCTTGGACCTGCGTTGGTGGTTGGGGTTTGTACAAAGGTTGTGCTGATAGGTGGAGCATCGGCGAAGGTCTGCAGCTTGTATTCGAGCAGTCCGGCGTTGAGCTGTTTTCCATCGGCTCCGTATTGGGTTCCCTCGGTTAGTGCTTGGCCAATGCCCATCATTACGCCACCTTCAACCTGGCCATGGGCGGCCATTTCGTTGATAATGGTGCCAGAGTCGTGTGCGGCTGAGACCTCGAGCACTCGAGCTACACCGGTATCGCGATCGAGTTTTACCCGAATCGCATGGCAAGAGAACTGCGGTGCCGCCCACGCTGCAACGCCCTGGTCACCCACACAGTTCATGCCCGCAATCTCGGGGTAAGGGGGCGGGGTGCCAGAGCCCTTGCCAATGAGCAACTCGCCACCGGCCGCAATGCCCGCCAGTTCGGCGATCGAGATGTTCTTGTCAGGCGTTCCTGCCACGTGCGCCGCGCCGTCGGCTAACACAATGTCGGACGCAGCGGCCTCAAGTTGGTTTGCGGCGTGTTCCTTAAGCTGTTCGGAAATCTGTTCGGCGGCGGCGACAACCGCTCGGCCGTTGTTGAGCAAGGTCTGAGAACCGGTGGCGCCGGTGTCATAGGGCGCTACGCCGGTGTCTTGGTAGATGATTTCGAAATCTTCGGGGTCCATTCCCAACTCGTCGGCGGCCAATTGGCGAAGCGTCATCACCGAGCCGGTGCCACATTCTTGAGCTCCGGTGACGATCTGACCCGCACCATCGCCATGGAGTTTTACATATGCACCGGACGGACCCGGGAAACTCGGCCACCAGCCAATAGCCACGCCAATCGCTTCGTCGTCTGGCAGATCTTGGCCGTACCCCGCTTGTGCGACGGCGGCATCGATGCATTGCTGGAGGCCGATCTCTTCATACACCTGACCGGCCGGACCCTCGTCGCCGGTATCGACAGCGTTGAGCTTGCGGAACGCCACGGGATCCATTCCAACCGCGGCCGCCAACTCGTCGGTATGCGATTCGAGCGCCCAGCAGGCCTCTGGTGCGGTAGGGGCCCGTACCGAGCCCGACGGCTGATGATTGGTATAGACGAGCCGCGACTCGATGTACACGTTTGGCACCTTGTATGGGCCAGCTACATGCATCGCTGCGATCTGCGGGAAGAAGGTGCTATCGGCGGTGTAGGCACCGTTCTCGATCGCCACCCAACCACGACGAGCCACCATGGTTCCGTCTTTGTTCAAGCCGGTTTCGAGTTTGACGATCATCGACTCGCGCCGTCGGTCGGGTGCTCGAAACTCCTCTTCACGGCTAAACACCAGTTTCACCGGCCGCTTTGCGGCTTTCGCCAAGGCAGCGATGTGAGCCTCGAAGTGAAAGCCACACTTTCCACCAAAACCGCCACCCAAATGCGGGACGATGATTCGCACCCGGTTGCTCGGCAGCTGCAACGTTTCGCAGACTCCGTTTCGGGCATCGAACGGTACCTGTGTCGAGGTCCAGATTGTGACCTTGTTGCCTTCCCACTGGGCGATGACACCCCGTGGCTCGATAGGGGCGGCCTGGCACGCGTCAGCGTCGTAGCGGCTTTTTACGACGATATCGGCCGCCGCCATCGCGGGATCGACATCGCCCTTGGCGATCGATGAGAACGAGGCAACATTGCGATCGCGAACCGTGCTTTCGCCCGCCTCGTACGACTCCCATGCTTCATGCACTAGTGGCGAGCCGTCGGTGAGGGCGGCTTCCATATCGTCGACTATCGGGAGCTTTTCGTATTCGAAAACCACAGCGTCGACAGCCCGTTGTGCCACTTCGGCATTGATTGCGGCGACTGCGGCGATTACTTCACCGTCGAAACGAACGGTGTTCTTGGCGAACAGTGTGCGGTCCATCGTGTAGCGAACGTCGGGCACGTCGTCGGCGGTCAGAACAGCAAATACGCCGGGAATCTGCCGGGCTGCAGAAACATCGATCTTGGTGACTCGCGCGTGAGCGACCTCGGCGTAACGGAACTTGGCGGTAAGCATTCCGGTCAGTGTGAGGTCGGCCACATAGCGTCCGCTACCGGTGACTTTGTCGGGACCATCGGCCCGAACGAACCGCGGTGACTCGGTTATCGACATGAGTTAGATGCTCCCGGTTGGCCGTTGCCGTGATGGTAGTGGCGTGACTCCGAGTCTTGCCAGACTCGGGTCCATCCAAATTTCAGTTGTCTGAGGTTTAGTGTCGACCGCCGATGGTTTGATGTCGGCGCCGGAGCGAGAAATCAGTTCACTGAGGCCTCTGAGACGGGGGGAACGTTTGACTTGTCGGCCGGCAGGGTTCGCATCACACGGTCACCTAGGTTCGAGGTGATACCTAGCCAGTACTGCTCGTTGCGGTAATGGTGCAGGCGGTGGTTTTTGGCTAGGCGACTGTAGTAGCGGCTCTTGATGCGGTAGTTGGTGTGCACCAGCAGGTGGGTCCACTCGTAGTGAAGCATCGCGAGAACCGCTAGCAGGTAGGCGCTCAGAAACGGGCCGAGCAAGGCAGAGTTTGTTAGCCACAGAACCGGAATCGACCACGCCGCAGTGAAGCAGCCAAACAAGCTGAGGAAGAACATCGCGTCGCCTGAACCTAGAAGCAGTAGCTCCAGATTCGTCGGGTCGCGGTGATGCGCGCGATGACCAACGCCGGTTCCTAGTCGAGTCATGCGGATTGAATCGACGGGTGCATGGAGGATGAGCCTGTGGATGAACCATTCCACGATACCCGTCATCGCCAAAGTGATTAACAGCACGGCGGCGTCGCCCGCGCCCCAGCCGCCCACAGCCAATCGGGCTGCCACTAGCCCCAGTGCGACAAGTAGCATCACCCGCGCCGACCCAGCCCGGGCGAGTACTGCGAGGGCATCGCTGCGAGTTCGAAGATCGGCGGAGCGGGTGCTCTTCAAGGGGTGAACAGCCATCGGTTCAAGCGTAGATGCAGAAGTTGTGCGCCGCGGCTCGCGCCTGCGCGGTTCGACTCACGAGGTGACCCCGCGCTACGTTCGACCCTGTGGATAACCGGGAGTCCGGTCGATGCCGCCTAGAAGTGCCGCCAACCAAAGAGAGAAAATAATGGATAAGACGACCGAGGGCTCCGAGCCCACCGTTTCAAACGAAGCACCTCGCCGTGGGCGTCGCCTCAAGGGCCTTACCGGTGTCTTCTTGGCATTCGCGATGCTCTCTGCAGCCGGTATCGCGGGCGCAATGGCTGGGTTTCAAGTCCGCGGCGCTGGCCATAGCAACGCCATATTGCGTTGTGGGGGCGGCATGACCCGTCTGGGACACGTGCTTAGCGAAGACTCGTCGATCTTCCCAGGCGACCCCTCCCCAGAAATCACGATCGATTTCACCATCGCAGAAGATTTCTTCCTGCTCGAAACCATCAAAACCGGCACACACACCGGTACTCACTTCGACGCCCCCGGCCACTTCATAGAGGGCGGCCGCACCGTTGACGAACTCGATGCCACAGAGTTCGTTTGGCCTGCATATGTGATCGATGTGCGTGACCGAATCGAAAGCGAGGGTGCTGACTTCCAGCTGACCAAGACCGACATTCGCCGGTACGAGCGCGAGAACGGCCGCATCAAGAAGCGTTCTCTAGTCATCATCTACACCGGTTGGGACGAACTGTTCGGCACCGATGCCTATCTCGAAGACGCTCCAGGGTTTTCTGGTGACGCGGTTCAGTGGATGTTCGATCGCCGCGGTATCAATGGTCTGGGGTCAGATACTTTCGGCCCCGATGCCAGCACCGATGGAGACTTCGGAGCCACCTTTACAGCGCTCGACAATGACGGTGTGGTCCTGCCAGGTTTGAACGATCTCAGCTCGCTTAACCGGCGCGGTGACATCATCATTGCCTCGGTTGTTGCGTTGATCGATGGCTCGGGTTACCAGACCGATCCGCTGGCCTGCCACCGAAGCTAAGCAACACAGACTGACGACGTGCCCGGGGTTATCAAGGCCCCGGGCACCCGCTGTTTGAGCGAGGGGCGCAGCAGTGCCAGCTTCAGACTCGGACCCTGACCTCGACGCAGCGTATTCGGTGGAGACGCCCGACGATAACCGGCGTCTATACGCCACTTGGGCTCGTAGCTATGACGAGAGCTTTGTCCAAGACCGTGGCTACGTATACCACCAAGCTGTTGTGGCCGCGTTCAGCCAGCGTCACCGACCAGCAGGTCCGCTTGTCGACATCGGCTGTGGAACCGGTGTGGTAGGTGTCGAGCTATGCCACCACGACACAGTCATAGTCGACGGGATAGATCTCTCGCTCGAAATGCTTGAAGTGGCCGCAGCCAAGACTGGCACGGATGCGAAACCGGTTTATCGCAATCTCATCCAGGCCGATCTGACCCTCCCTGTCGATCTTGGCGATGGCACATACGCGGGCGTGCTGAGTGCCGGGACCTTCACCCACGGCCACCTCGGACCCGATCCGTTGGACGAAGTGCTTCGAATCGCCCAACCAGGAGGGGTTCTCGCAATAGGTGTGAATGCCGACCACTTCGTGGCATCGGGTTTCGCCGAATGGTTCGACCGAGCCGTGCAAGGCGAACTCATCACCAGCTTCGAGATCGTGCGGTCTGGGGTGTATGACAGCGACGTTTATGCTGCGGCCGATGCTGAGGTTCACCAAAACACGATGTCGTCCATCGCGGTGTTTGAGAAAAGGGTGTGACATCTATGGCTGCGTTCGAGTAACTAAGGGAGGGCGTTTCTAGGTACCGTGGCGCGGTGGAGATTATTCACGACAAAACCGGTTCGGTCCCTGACGGTGTAATAACCGCTGTTGCAATCGGGGTATTCGATGGAGTGCACCTTGGCCACCAGTCGGTCATCGAGCAGGTACGTCGGCGCGCCGAGGCGGTCGGAGCGAAATCGGCAATCGTGACTTTCGACCAGCACCCGGCGTTGGTGTTGCGGCCCGAGAACGCTCCGAAGCTGCTGACTACTCTTGAACAGCGGCTCGAACTGCTCGAACTCGCTGGCATCGACTACGTCTACCTGATCAACTTCACCAAAGAAAGAAGTCTCACGCCACCCGAAGAATTCATTGTCGAAGTGGTGGTCGATCGGCTACACGCCACGAGCGTTACGGTCGGAGCCGACTTTCACTTCGGACATGGCCGCGACGGAAACCTTGCCTTCCTGGAAGATCTTGGTTTGAAGTATGGCTTCGAGGTCGCGGGACTCACCTTGCTGCACGATGACGACCTAGCCCCCGAGCCGATCTCTTCGACGGTCATTCGTAGAATGCTCGCCGGAGGCAAGGTTGGGTTGGCAGCCGAAGCCCTGGGCCGTAACTACGAGATTCGCGGAACGGTTATCGAAGGCGATCATCGTGGTCGAGAGATCGGATTCCCCACCGCCAATATTCCGGTAGACCTATCGCTGGCGTGGCCCGCCGATGGTGTCTACGCGGGTCGGTTTGTTCGTGAGAGCGGCGAACGGTTTAGCTGTGCGGTCAACATTGGTCGGCGGCCGACCTTCTTCCAACACGCCGAGCACTCGTTGCTGGAGGCGCATGTTCTCGATTTCGATAGCGACCTCTATGGCGAGACCGTGGGGGTTGAGTTTGTTGAGTTTCTTCGCAGCGAACAACGCTTCGACGGAATCGATGCCCTAGCGGCTCAGCTAAAGCGCGACATCGATAACGCTCGCACGATCCTGAACAGCTAACAGCGGTCGATTTGGGTCGAGTGAGAAGACGCCACCCAACTGCGTCTCGGGACGACCGACTAACAGGAA
>CBERPN010000021.1:0-29225 GCA_965524675.1 uncultured bacterium | reverse complement strand
CAGCTGAGCGGCTACCACGGCTAGTTCTTCGTCGAATCCCCAAGGATCGATATCGAACTGTCCGGTGGCTCGTCGGCGCGCCGCATCAATTAATCCGCCGTCTTCGTCCGAAGGATCGACTGTTGCGCTCATGCTGCCCGATTCGGCTCTAGATAACTGACTGGGGCCCATTCATAAAGATCCTTGATTACGTCCACAGTGTCATAGTCGGCACTAACCCCAAGTTTTTCGAGGGCGAGACTCGGATCTCCGGTTCGACCGCGGGTGAGTAACTCGAGACCGTGCTCGGGTAACGGTGAGCCAAGCAATCCGGTGATGGCCCTAGCGATTATCCAGCCGGGCCCCGCGATTGGGATGGCTAGCTTTCCGCCGAGGCGGGCCGCCTGCGCTCCTGTGACCGCACCACGCGCCACCGCGTTGAATGGGCCCGAGGCTCTTTGGTCCATCGCTGCCAAGACGAAGGTCGGAACGTCGGCCGTGTGCAGCAGAGAAAACGGCGGGTTAGGAGCCAGGCCGACAGGAACGATGGGTAGACGCAAATATCTTCCAATCGGGCTCGGGATGTGAGGGCCAACAATTGGAGCGAAGCGGATTAGCGCAGTCGGGATATCGCTGCGACGCTCGAAGTCTCGGCAGAGTTCCTCGACGCTCGCCAAGGTCTTGCCGTAACGACTTGTCGGTCGCACTTCGCAAGTTTCGTCGGGGCGCATTGGGGTACCTCGGTGGCGGCCGTACACCTCTAGGCCCGAACGAACCACGATCGTTTCGAGCGATGGACATTTCGCCGCCGCTTCGAGCATCGCCATCGTCACCCAAAGCGAGCGCTCGTCACTAGCTGACGGGTTCGATCGGGCATGGGGTTCGTATACACCGAGATGCACGATGGCGTGGGGATCGAAGTTGCGAATCAGGCTGGTGATCGTGCGCCGGTCGGCGGGCATAACCCGATGAAAATCGACATGGCGCATCAGCCGACGCGGTGGGTCGATATCCATTCCGAGAACTTCTACATCTGGTCGACGATCGAGTTCGAGCGCGACACCGGTTCCGAGGTGACCACCAATTCCGGTTACTGCAATTCTCATCTCTACAAGTATCGGCAGGATTTCCGCAAAATGTCAGATCGGGCGTCGCAAACATGTTCGAATTGTGGCAGCGACAGAACGAGCTCAGCAGGCTTACGGGTCGACTTGTACTGCGACCGTCGCGGTCGAGCACTCCCCATCGGTGTCGCAGATCTCGTAGTCGAAGCTGTCACTGCCGGTGAAGGCCGCAATCGGGGTGTAATCGACGAACCCAGACCCATAATTCGACCGCACTGCTGGTGTTCGTCGCACACCTCGACAACGAATGAGTCTTCGCCCGCGAAGTCTGCAGAGGGCTCGAACTCGAACCCAAAGGTAGTAACTCCGTCGATTGCCCCTGCTGCACTGCTTCCGGGCTAGTCAAATCTGACCGCGCCGTTACTGGGTCCGCTGATGATTGTCAGGATGAGGCCATCGCCACTGAACGCGATGCTGGCAAGGGTGGATTCGTCCTCGATCGTCGAAACCGGTGGGCCATCGACAAAGCGAGGACTCTCCGCAAACGCCACGGCCGGAGGCGGCGGCTCTTCGGCCGGAGGCGGTTCCGCGGAACCAGCAATCGCGAACGGACCGCCTGCCGAGCGCAAATCGCCAAGCGAAACGTTTAGAAATGACCGTACAACGTCCGGATCAAACTGGGTTCCCGAACAGGCCGCTATCTCTTGGCGGGCTACCTCAGCCGGTAGGCCTTTCTTATAGGATCGAGCCGACGTCATGACGTCGTACGCGTCGGCTACCGCCACGATTCGGGCCGAGAACGGAATCGCTTCGCCCACCAACTCGTCCCGGTAGCCCATCGCGTCCCAACGTTCGTGGTGGTGCGCCGCGGCGTGGCGCCATTCTCCTAAGAACCTTGTGCGATATCCAGAAACTAAACCCGACCGAAGCGACGAGAGGCAACAGGAAGACCAGCAACCGAATCGAGCGTGCGACCAAAGGCCTCGCCTGCCACGTAGCAGTCTGACCAGCGGTCTGAGTTGGTCCCTGTACGTTCACTTACAAGTGATCGACAGTCGACCTGGCCATCTGAACAGGTAGGGACCAAAGGACCTAGTTCAGCGAGTGCCCTTCACCACCACAACACCGTCGATGAATCTGACCGAATCGGGTGCTGGCCAGTTGCTCATATCGGGCGGGTTCTTCTCGAAGAACTTTAGCTTCCTGCTGGTCGTCATAAAACGAGTTCCATCGAGCGACAACAGACTCATGTTGTCGGCGAGGCGGATCACCCGACATGGCGGACCCACACAGCTCGTGATGGTGGTCCAGCCATCGTTGGTTTCGGACGGAGGGAATCTCACACTAGGCCTGGTGAAGTTACCTAAAAAAACAATCTCTACCTCGCGGGTAGGCGGGCCCTGGGCCAGCATCTCGAGATATCCCGGCTGTTGCTCGACCCGCGAAAGGATTCGGGTTGCCAGCGAGCGGGTTCGTTGCTGGCCTAGCTCGACCGCGGTAAGGCTGCGGCTGATCGTGGTGCCGAACGTCCCGAGGATCAACAGCACCGCCGCCATCGACCAGATCGATAGCCGCCGTTTGGTCTCAATCGGCCTTCGGTTGACGACGGCGACGAAGAACAGCGCGAAGGCGATCGCTGGCACCATGTTGACACCCATGATCACGTTGTAACGGGGGATCGGCTCGACGCGGAGAAACAGAATGATGAACGGCACGATGTGGATAGCCACCATCGCCGCCACGAGATATCCGGCACCGAAGAGTTGCGATCGACGGTTGGACACGGTTCGCAAGGTGTGGCGCACCGACGCCGCCAAGGCAATGAGTGCGACCGCGATGGTGAGCCACTTGACCCACTGCGGATATGTAAAGGTCGTGTCGGACCAAAAGCGATATGTCCGGTCGAGTTCGCGTTTGATGATGCTCCAGGACAACCGGGTAGCCGCCGGGTCGTACTTGTCAGAATAGGAGCCGCGGTCGCTGCCGATTCTTACCGTCACCTTGAACGAGATGACGTACACGATGGCGGCCACGAAAAAGGTCGCCACAATCTCGACTACCGGCCGCAGACGCAACGGCACTCGGTCGGGGTCGTCGCTTTGAACGAAGCGAATCATCGAAACGCCAACCAACCCGGTTACCAGCATTGGCACGATGCCCTGATACGAGGCCAGCGAGATCACAAGTGCCGCCCCCGCGATAACCAGATGCACCAGCGGCGTTGGTTGGTCGGCGTCGAGGTGCGGCAACAACAGGGCGGTCAGCGCCGCCATAAATACGCCGAGTCCGATAGGAAGATGGTGCAACTTGAACACGATCGATTCGACGATCACCGGATTGGCAATAGCCAAGGCCGAAAACATCAGCAGCAAGCTACGACTGCGATGCAACCCCGCCTTGTGGGCGATAACCAAGGCTAAAGCCGCGAAGGCCACCACCATCAACGTTCCGGTAAACGAATGGGCAAAGGGTATGTCGAACGCTATTTGATTGACGTAGTAGTGCACCCAGCGGCCCAACCGCAACCCATTCGCTCGCTCTGAGCGCGGTGGCAGAATCCTGGCCAAGTCGTCGGCCAGCAACGACAAATTAACTAAGGCCTGTATCCAGATGAACACCCCGAACCCGATGACCAGTGCAATGGTTGTCCCGCCGATTTCCTGGGCGATTCGCTGGACTCTTACCGAGACCGGCTCGGCGTTCACGAGGACGTCGCCTCGTCATCGCCAGCGCTGGTTTCAGGTTGGCCGCTCGCTGGCTTGGCAGCCTCGGGTCGCAGCGTCGGGAACAAGATGACGTCGCGAATGGTGGACGCATTGGTGAGCAGCATCGCCAGCCGGTCCATGCCGAGGCCAAGGCCAACGGTGGGCGGGAGGCCATATTCGAGAGCGCGTACATAATCGTTGTCGACAACCATCGCTTCGACGTCACCAGCCTCGCGTTCGACAGCCTGGGCCTCGAATCGTGCGAGCTGCTCGACCGGGTCGATGAGTTCGGTGAAGCCGTTGCATAGCTCGCGACCGGTGACGATCCCCTCGAAGCGTTCGGTGTAGCCGGGCTTGTCGCGATGGTCGCGCGAGAGTGGCGAGACCTCTTTGGGGTATTCGGTTACGAACACCGGATCCCACAAGTTCGCCTCGACTGTCTTCTCGTAGATCTCGAGCATGATCTTGCCAGGCCCGTAGTGATCCTTGACCTCCACCTCAAATTGGCTGGCGACCGCCGCCAGCTCTTCGCGACTCATCTCGAGATTGGCCTCGACCCCCGCGTGTTCGACGATGAGTTCGGCCATTGTGGCTCGCCGCCACGGCGGCGCTAGGTCGACCTCACTGTCTTGGTAGGTAATAACGGTCGAACCGGTGATCTCGATAGCGAGGGTTGATACCAGCTGTTCGACCAGTTCCATGCAGTCGTAATAGTCGGCGTAGGCCCAGTAGAGCTCAAGCATCGTGAACTCGGGGTTGTGGCGGGTGGAGAGTCCTTCGTTGCGAAAGACCCGCCCGATCTCATATACACGTTCGAGACCGCCCACCACTAGGCGCTTTAGGTAGAGCTCAGGCGCAATCCGTAAATAGAGCTGGGTGTCGAGCGCGTTGTGATGGGTGGTGAAGGGCCGAGCTAGAGCGCCACCGGGAATCGGGTGAAGCAGTGGGGTCTCTACTTCGAGAAACTGCTGCGCTTCGAGCAAGCGGCGGGTGCTGGCGATAATCCGGCTGCGATTCACCAGCCGTTCGCGAGACTCTTCGTTGACCCACAGATCGATGTAGCGCTGCCGGTACCGGGTATCGATATCGGTGACGCCGTGCCATTTGTCGGGGAAGGTTCCCTGCCAGCGGGCCAACACCTCCCAATGGTCGACTCGAACCGAGACCTCGCCGCGCTTGGTTTTCATTACCTCGCCGCGAACCCCGATCCAGTCGCCCAAATTGAGATTGGAGAAGGCCTCAAACTCAGGGGTTGTCTTGGCGGGGGCGAACAACTGAATACGACCTGTGCCATCTTGGAGCACACCGAATACGAGCTTGCCCTGACCGCGGCGCAGCATCAGCCGACCAGCGATTGTCGCTATCGTGCCCGACTCGGTTCCATCTGCAAGGTCGCCGAATTTCTCAATGATGGCTGTGGCGGTGCTGTCGGGCTCGAACCGGTAGGCGATGTCGCCGAGACCAGCTTCGGTGACCGGTGAATCTGTGTCGGGAGTTGGAGCGTCGTTCACGTTTCTCGGAGTTTCGTGGGTAGGGGCTATACCCTCTCACGTGGGGAGACGATCGGTGGGCAATTGCGCCTCCGTTCTTTCGACCGATCTGTGCGATAGTGAGCTGATGACGACTCTCGAGCAGTACCGGCAACTTTTTGACCTGAGCGGTAAGACTGCGATCGTGGTGGGCGCTGCGTCGGGAATCGGCGAAGCCTCGGCAAGAGCCTTGGCGGCGCACGGGGCCGATGTTGTGTGTGCCGATCTCAATCTTGAGACTGCAACCGCGGTGGCAAAGTCGATCGTCGCCGAAGGCGCGGTGGCGTCGGCCGCGGTGGTCGATATCACCAACGCCCAATCACTCGATGCACTCGTCGAAGCGGCTGGGACTGTCGACATCATGCTGTGCACACCTTCGATCAATGTCCGAAAGCCCCTGCTCGATCTGTCCGAGGATGAGTTCTCTCGGGTGGTCGACCTCAACCTCAAGGGAACGTTTAATGCCATGAGGGCTGCCGGACGCGTTATGGCCGAATCGGGTAAGGGTTCGATAATCGTGATGAGTTCGGTTCGGTCACAGGTGGTAGAGCCGGGCCAAGGAGTTTATGCGGCGACCAAAGCTGGCACCCTCGCTCTAGTAAAAACCCTGGCCGCCGAGTTGGGCCCGCAGGGAGTGCGGGTTAACGCGGTTGGCCCCGGTGTTGTCGAAACCCCGCTGACCGCGCCCATTAAGGCCAACCCCGAGTGGTATCAGGCGTATGCCGACATCAGCGCCCTCGGCCGCTGGTCGGTGCCGTCGGAACAGACCGGGGCGGTTGTATACCTCGCCTCCGACGCAGCATCGTTCGTAACCGGCACAATCCTGTTCGTCGACGGCGGCTGGCTCGCCGTCGATGGCCGATTCAACCCGCCGTTGTAAGCCCCGCGAACAGAAATCGAGAAAAGCACAATGGCCCTCGGAATCGAAGACGTAACGGTAGGAGTAGTAACCGATACCGACAACTCCACCGGCTGCACCGTGGTTCTCGCGCCACCCGGTTCGGTGGGCGGGATAGCGGTGCGCGGTGGCGCACCCGGAACTCGCGAGGCCGCGGTGCTTGGCCGCGCTTCGCCGAGCACCGCCATCCACGCCGTGGCTCTGTGCGGGTCGTCGTTATTTGGCCTAAGCGCCGCGGGGGGTGTCGCCGACTGGTGCGCCGCCCACGAGGTGGGGCTCGAATTGCCCGGCGGCCGGTTCCCCATAGTGGGGGCCGCCGTGGTTATGGATGTGCACTCCCCGGCCGAGCGGCGCATCGACCGTCAGGATGGTTGGGATGCCTGTGAGGTCGCGACCACCGACCATCCAGCCGAGGGTTCGGTAGGTGCAGGAACCGGTTGCACGGTAGGTAAGGAGGCAGGTCGCGATTGGGGGTCAAAGGGCGGGCAAGGCTGGGCCATTTGCGCCGAGGGCGAGATCACCGTTGGGGCGTTGATGATCGTCAACGCCTTCGGCAGCGTCTACCGCGACAGCGATCTATTGGCCGGGTCGCGGGCTCCCGCCGATTATCCGCGCTACCCGGCGACGCCACCCGCTGGTCTCTTCGACGCCTCGGGCGAGCCGGTCGGCGAAGCCGAATGGGGCTCAATGACCAATGGGCCCACCACCAATACCGTCATCGGTGTGGTGGTTACCAACGCGACGCTCACCAAATCTGAAGCCTGCCGGGTCGCCGACCTGGCCCACAGCGGGATCGCCCGCACCGTGTCACCAGCTCATACCACCCTCGATGGCGACGCCATCTTTGCCATCGCGACCGGAACCGGCGAAGCATCGGCGGACCTGATCGCCGATATGGCATCCTCGGCGGTGGCCAACGCCATCCATAGCGCCGTCATCAACGCCACCGCCATGGCGGGCTGGCCGGTCGACGAACGCGCCAAGCGTCCCTGAGCTGCGAACCTCGATGACCGCTAGTACCGCCATCCCTATCGTCGATCTTGAGGGCGTCGACCCTGGTAGCTCGATTATCGAAGCCTACGCAACGGTCGGTTTCGCCTATCTCGTCCGCCATGGGGTGCCCGCCACCTTGTCGACGCCGTGTTCGCTGCTTCGGTTAACTTTCACGCCTTACCAATGACGCAAAAGATGTGCCGTTCTTCTTCGATCCGCACGTCAATACCACAATCCGACCTCTGCCGAGCTGTGTCGGCGACGCCAGTCCAGAGTTCGATGAGTTGGTCTTCGGCAATTTCCTAGCTAAGGAGCTGGCAGCTGGCTACGACCAGCACGCCAAGGACGTCGACGCGTAAGACGAAGACGTGGTTGGCGTCGAACATGTCTCTTCGGCCCTCATACGGCTTGGATATCCACCTCAACACGCAAAGCGTCACGAATCCGTTCGATATCGGCAACATCACTGGTAACTACGAGATCTGATCGTGCCGCCGCCCCAACGACCACCGAGATGTCGACAACATCGACTGTACCAGTCACCGCACACGCTGTACCGGCCGAGCGGGCTCTCGCCTCATCGAATGCCTCGACACGACAACCTGACAATAACCTCGACATCTGCGCCTGAGGTCCACCGCTCCAACCCTGCCCAAGCACCCCCGCAGGAACGGTGGGAATGATCCCCCGTTCGAGCGCCCGCCGGTGCAACGCCCAGACTCGCTCGTCATTGCGCTCGGCCGCGATTAGCGCACCGGTGTCATAGGTCAACCCCGCCATCGATCAGGACACCTTGCGATGATCGACTGCATCGAGAACGTCGTCGGCCCACGCCAAATCTGTAGCAGTCAACTCGCCGTGCTCGGCCTCCCACTCCGACACTGCGAGCAGGCCTTTCTCGACGACCAACGCCCGTTCTGCAGCAGCATTTAGCCACGCTGACAAGCTCACACCATGCCGTTCAGCAGCACTCGAAGCGCCTTGTGCAACCGATTCGTCCAACGCCACCGACAACTTCTTTACAGCCATGTAGCCAATGGTAGCACCCGCTTCCTACCGACGACGAACGACTAGCGCGAGCTACTTCAAAAAGGCGAGTGCAGTGTGGGCGAACACTTCGGTCGCTTGGATGATCTCGGCGATTTCGACGTACTCATCGACCTGGTGAGCGATCCATTTTCCGCCGGGGCCGTAGACCACACTGTCTAGGCCGCCGTCTCGCCACAGGATCGTTCCGTCGGTGGTGCCGGGTACTCCGCCAAAAACCGCTGGCTGCCCGGTTACCTTCTCGTGACCCGCTACCAATGCACGAACCACGGGTGAGTCAATAGGCGTATCGGCGGGTGGTCGATCGTCGATCACTGTGAGTTCGAGCTTCACGCCGCTGACCGCCACCACATCGGCTAACAGGCTTTCGATATCGAGCAACAACGGCGCATGATCGACTACAGGCGTGGTGCGAATATCAATGGCCAGCACAGCATCGGCCGGAATCACATTCAGTTGAGAGATGGAACCACCGGAAAGATAGGTGGGTGTAATCCAGATATGACCCAGGTGTTCGAAAGCCCCGAGTTCGGTGTGGAGCCGTTCTTGTAGCTCGGCGAGCCCAGCAGCGGCATGTGCAAGGGCGCTAATTGGATTGGCCCCCTTGTCGGGCATAGCACCGTGGGCCATCACGCCGTGCGCATCGATGCGAAGCCGAATCGCCCCCTTCGACACCGCACAGATCTCTCCAGCCTCCGGTTCGGCCGAGATGACTCCGTCGACGCCCTCGCAATGACCGGCAGCCACGAAGTGCTTGACCCCGATCATCATCTCCTCTTCGTCGCACAAGATTCCCAACAGGATGCGGCCGGGGAATGGCCCTGCGAGTTCGACAGCTCTAGTGGCGTAGATAATGGCAGCCAATCCGGCTTTCATGTCGGCAGACCCCCGGCCGTACAAGCGGCCATCGACCACTTCAGCAGCGAAAGGGTCGTGGGTCCACTGCGACTTGTCGCCCGCTGTGACGACATCGGTATGACCTTCGAACATCAAGGTCGGCCCGGGCTGCCCACCTTCGACTACACAGATAACGTTCGGCCGCCCAGGGGCAACCTCTTCGAGAACTGGCTGCCACCCGAATTTTCGCATCTCCGCCGCCACGGCCTCTGCAGCGGCAGCCTCGCTCAGCCCGTCCTCGGGTCGATTGACACTTTCGATCTGTACGAGTTCGCGCGCAAACTCGACGACTCGGTCGTGATCGAATACTAAGGCTGGGCTCATGGCGCACCGGGACGGACTCACAGGCTCCTGGTCAACCCCGAAGCCTGCTTACGTCGGTAGGGTTTGGTTAGGGATTGAAGGTAACTCGGCTCATATCGAGCGCCTGGCTGGTTGAGTTCGCTACGTGTCCATCGACTCCTGCCGCGGTAACCGACAGTTGGGGAAGCACGAACAACCAAATGCTGGCCGCATCTTCGGTGATTTGAGTCTGCACCTCGCCCAATAAGGCATAGCGGGCATCGTCGTCGGGTTCGGCATCGGCGGCCGCTAGCTTGTCTTGCACGTCGGAATTGTCGTAGCCGAAGTAGTAGTCGGGGTTGCCGTACTGGATGATGTCGCGGGCCTCGACGTGAGCCACGATCGAAGTGTCGTAGTTGAAGCCGTCTTCGATCCCGTCGGAGTTAAAGACATCGGACAACCAGACGCCCCATTCGACGTTCTCGACGTCGAGGGTCACGCCTACGTCGGCCAGTTGCGATTGGATAATCTCACCCGAGCGGCGGGCGTACGATGGTGGTGGCAGCTTCATCGATATGGTTAGGCCTTCGCCGTAGCCAGCGTCAGCGAGGAGCTCCTTGGCCTTGTCGGGGTCGAACGGGTAGCGATCGGTGAGGTCTACATAATACGGGTCGGTTGGGACCGCAAAGGTGCCGGTGAAACTGCCGTAGCCGAAGTAGGCGCCATCGATGATGTCTTGGCGGTTGATCGCGTAGCTGAGAGCCTGGCGAACCCGAACATCAGACAGCGCATCGGTACGGTTGTTGAGCGCCATCGTCACCTCGCCGTTGGTAGTCCCGACCGACACATCGAACGCATCGTCAGCGGAAAACACATCGAGCAGTTCGGGGGCCGAGACACCGGCGATAACCTGAATATCGCCCGCCAACATAGCGTTGTTGAGAGCGTTGGGATCTTCGATGTAGCGATAGGTGATCTCGTCGAGCGACGGCGTGTCGCCCCAGTAGTCGCCGTTCGCAGCAACGGTAATGTGATCGCCTCGAACCCATTCCTTGAAGGAGTACGGTCCGGTACCGACCGGCGCGTCGGCCAGCGTGCCGACATTTGACTCATCGAACATCATGCCCGCGCTTTGAGCCATGAAGAACAAGAAATTGGCGCTGAAGTCCGACAGAACTATCTCGACGGTGAGGTCGTCGAGGGCGGTTACGCTATCGATTGGTTCGAGGTGAGCCTTGAAAGGGTGTTCGATGTCGTCGCCTCGCGACCGGTCTAGCGAGAACACCACATCGGCAGCATCGAACGCCTCGCCGTCGTGGAAGGTAACGCCCTCGCGCAGCTTGAAGGTGTAGGTCAGTCCGTCGTCGGACACTTCCCACGATTCGGCGAGCAACGGCACAAGGTCACCGTTCGAGTCGATCTTGATCAGCGGTTCGATGATGTTGTACAGCTCGACCGTTTGGATCGGCCCCTCGGGACTAGCGGTGGGATCGAGGGTCGCCGGTTCGAGTTGCAGGCCAATGGTGATAGTCGGTTCGGACGATGCCCCAACAGAGCCGTCGTCGCTGCCACAAGCTGCTGCGACGAGTGCTACTGCCATTAGCAGAGCGAGTAGTTTCCAGAACTTCATAGCGAGTCCCCTCCTGGTGTTTCCTCCGGCACGAATACCGGCAGCCACACCGTAGTTCTATCCGTCGAGGTGTTCTATGTCAGCGCCCACTAGATGGCACGCGGCAGAGCGGCCGGGCGCTAGCTCGAGCTCCCTGAGCTTCGGTTCTTCAACGTAGCAGCGGTCTTGCACGAGAGAACAACGAGCGGCAAAGGCGCAGCCCGTCGACGAGCCGTCGATAGCTGGGGGCGAGTCGGCCAGCTCGTCGGCCACCAACGTTCCACCACGAAGTCTGGGAATCGCGTCGAGCAGGGTACGGGTATACGGATGCTCGGGGTGTTCGAAGAGCTCGATAACCGGACCAGTTTCAACCAACCTTCCCGCGTACATCACGGCCACTTGGTCACAGATGTGATGCATTACCGACAGGTCGTGCGAGATCATCACCAAGGTCAGCTCGTAATGATCCTTGAGGTCTTGCAGCAGGTTTAGGGTCTTAGCTCGCACCGATACGTCGAGAGCGCTTACCGGTTCGTCAGCGATCAGAACCTTCGGATTCGGAGCGAGCGCCCGGGCAATCGCAATTCGTTGCCGCTGCCCTCCCGAGAACTCGTGGGGGTAGCGGTCAATAGCTGTCTTCGATAATCCAACCGAATCGAGAAGCTCGTGCAGTCGAGCCTGATGGTCGCCGTCGATCTGGAGCGAACGTAGCGGCTCGGTGATAATCGTCCCCACCTTGAGGCGCGGGTCGAGTGACGCGTTGGGATCTTGAAAGATGATCTGCATAGAGCCACGCAGCTCGCGAGTCTCGGTCTTGGACAGTTCGGCGAGGTTACGGCCGCGATACGAAACCGAACCTGAGGTCGGCGAATCCAAGCCCATAAGCAAGTGAGCGAGGGTCGTCTTACCCGATCCGGATTCGCCAACTACCCCGACGGTTTCGCCCTCTTCGACCACGATGTCGACGGCTCGTACCGCGTGTACTACTGGGCGATGCCCAGCAAGGCTCACCCTGGGTAGCCGAAATGTGCGAGTGACACAGTGGGCCTGAAGAATTGGCGTGCTCAACTTGGGATCTCCGAATCCAGCGGGTGAAAGCAAGCCACTCGACGCGGCGGATCGACGTCGGATAACCCAGATTCAATCGACGGCTCGGGTAACAAGGTCGGTTCGGTTAGGCAAGCCTCCGTCGCTCGATCACAGCGGTTACGAAACACACAGCCGGTTGGGAATTGGCCGAGTCCGGGTACAGATCCAGCGATGGTGGCCAAGCGCGATCGCCTTTCGATTCCGGCCTCAATCTCGGGGACGGCGGCCAACAAGCCATCGGTGTAGGGGTGGTTTGGTGAATCGAACACGTCTCGAGTGGGTCCCGACTCGATGATGCGACCTCCGTACATCACCAACACGTCTTCGCAGACGCTCGCCACCACAGCGAGATCGTGGGTGATCAACAACAACGACGAGCCGTGATCTTCGACGAGATCGCGGAGCAACACCAGGATCTGGGCCTGCACTGTTACGTCGAGTGCGGTGGTGGGTTCGTCGGCGATGATCAGCGCTGGGTCACATGCCAGCGCCAATGCAATGACGACCCGCTGGCGTTGTCCGCCCGAGAGTTGGTGAGGATAGGCCCTCATCCGAGCCTCTGGGTCGCGCAGCCGTACCTGGCGCAGCAGTTCCATCGCTCGAAGTTTGGCTTCAGAGCGAGACACATCTCGATGGATGCGGAGCACCTCGGCCACCTGGTCGCCGATACGCATCACCGGGTTGAGCGCGGTCATCGGCTCTTGGAAGACCATTGTTATGCGGTCGCCGCGGATTTCGCATATCTCTTCTTCGCTGAGTTCGAGCAGTTCGCGACCGTCGTGAACGACCTGCCCGACTGCGCTCAGGCCCTCCGGTAACAAACCCATGATCGATAGGGCGGTGAGGGTCTTGCCACTTCCCGACTCTCCGATAAGGCCCACACGCCGACTGGCGGCAATATCGAACGACACGCCCGAAACCGCTGGTACCGGGCCGACCAATACGCCCAGATCCCGAACCCGTAGAACCGGCTCCAACGCTCAGGTCTTCTCGGCCAGTTTGGGGTCGAGAAAGTCGCGTATCCCGTCACCCAATAGGTTAAAGCCGACAACCGAAATAGCGATTGCAAGCCCAGGAAAGAACGCCAAGCTAGCTTTGATTCGAAAGAATGTTTGAGCCGCGACGAGGCTTCCTCCCCACGACGGTGCCGGTGGTTGAACACCTAGCCCCAAGTACGACAGAGCTGCCTCGGCAAGGATCGCCAAGGCGAACAAGACAGTTGCCTGCACGATCAACACCGACGAGATGTTGGGCAGGACGTGGCGCACGAACACATATGTGCGGCCCCGGCCGTAGCTGTAGGCAGCCCTGATGTAGTCGGTTTGAAACACGGCCAGAGATGCACCTCGGGTGACACGGGCAACGATTGGTATGTATGCCACGCCAATGGCGATCATCGCCGATGAGATACCTGGCCCGCGCGCCGCCGACAACAGAATCGCCAAAAGGATCGCTGGGAAAGCGTAAATTACATCGGACAGTCGCATCACCGACTCCTCTACCCAGCCTCGTCGTGCCGCGGCCAGGCCGCCGAGCGGCACACCGACCACTAATGCAATTCCCACCGCCAAGATTCCAACGAACAACGTATTGCGAGCACCGACCATCAGCTGACTCAGAATGTCGTGGCCGACCTGATCGGTGCCAAGCAGGTGCCCTTCCCAACCCATACCCTTCAAACGGTCCGGAACTTCCACCCTCGTCGGGTCAAAGGGAGTCCACAGAAACGAAAGCAATGCTGTCGCTACGATGGTGAGCACGATCGCCGCTCCGACGATCAGGTTGGCTCCGACACGACGCCGCTCTCCGCCACTATCGACAGCCGGCGCTTCCTCAGGCTCGGTGAGGTCGAAGGAATCGGTGATGGTCATCTTGTGCGAAGCCGCGGGTCGACCACGTTGTAGGCCAAGTCGACCAACAGGTTCACCACCAAGATCACCGCGGTGATAACCAGTGTGGTGCTCTGTACCAGCAATAGGTCGCGCCGATCGATGGCCTGGACCAGCATTCGACCAAGGCCGGGCAGCACAAAGACGTTCTCGATGACGACCGTGCCCGCTATCAATGCCGCCAGCTGTAGACCCAGAATCGTGATTACTGGAATGGCTGCATTGCGAAGACCGTGCCGCCACAATGCCGATCGACGGGTAAGGCCCTTGGCGCGTGCCGTCCTTATGTAGTCCTCGCGCATGACCGCCAGAACGGCGGATCGAACGTATCTGGTAAGGATGGCGCCCTGAACCAAAGCGAGACTCACCGCGGGCAGAACCAACGATCGCAGTGAATCGACGACAGAATCGCCCCATCCCGGGAATCCCCCAGCCGGCAGTATGCCCCACTTCACCGCAACGTACGTAGTGAGCAGCAAGCCCGCCCAAAACGCTGGAATTGAGATCCCGAGTTGGCTCAGTATCGAGACCGCCGTGTCGCCAGCCTGGCGATGGTTCGATGCGGCGTAAACACCCACCGGAATCGCCACCGCCGTGGCTAAAAACATCGCGGCGATGGCCAACGGAAGGGTGACCTTCAAGCGCTGACGGATCTGAGGCGTGATCTCATCCTGAGTGACATAGGAAGTACCGAGATCGCCTGTCACAGTTCCCCAAACCCAGTCTGCGTATTGGGTCGTGAGCGGCCGATCGATTCCGAGTTCGTGTCGCAGACGCTCAACATTTTCTGGGGTCGCCTGGGTTCCGAGAATTCGGGTGGCCGGATCGCCAGGTAGAACTGCCAAAACCCAAAACACCGCGACCGACGCCAAGAACAGGCTCGCAACAAATATTGCGAAGCGACGGATTATGTAGCTGGCCATGACGTTGCTCCTTCGTTTGCAGCGACTGGCTCGACCGACACCATAGGTCTGTCAGGCTGCCAAGTAGAAAGCAACCGCTGCCGAACGAGAACTTTCGCCCACCCATGAACTCCTTAGAGGCGGCCGAGACAACGTATTGGCTGGTCGGGTGGGTGTCGCCAATCGCTCGGCACTAGCTCGGGCGCAAGATCGCCGAGTGGGACCATTACAAAGGCCCGCTCGAGCATTCGCGGGTGCGGAATAAGCAACTCGGGTGGATCATCGACAGTTTCCCCATCGATCCATAAGACGTCGACATCGAGGGTTCGAGGGCCCCAATGAACGAGGCGCTGGCGCTGCGCTGCAGCTTCGCGTTCGCGACACAGTGCGAGCAGTTCGTATCCCGTGCGGTCGGTTGATAGTTCTATGACGAGGTTGAGAAATAGGCCCTGCTCGGGGCCACCGACCGGATCGGTTTCATAAACTGGTGATATTGCGACCACGTCGGGGAGTTCGGCGATGGCCTCGCTTAAGAAGTGCTCGCGGTCGCCCAGATTCGAACCGAGGGCCAAGAACGCTTGGCGCTTGTTCACCTAAGGACCCGCGCGAACAGGTGAGCGGAGCGAACCCACTCGCCGATCTCCGTGGGCCTAACGGCCCGTCGCCGAAGGCGACAGGAGTGGAAAGCAACAGCTCCCGGGCAAAGTACTCTCACTACCGGCTCGCCTCCCAAACCCCGTCTTCAGGCGATCGAGTCGAGGCCAGCATTTTTCGCGGCGAGGTTCACCAGTTCGCGACCGGCAGGTCCGAGCTGACGTTCGAGCAGTTGTTCGATCGTGACCACCGCTTTTGGTGTGTCATCGATTAGCCCAGCATGAATGAGGTAGCCCGCCATGAAACCAGCGACGTGGTCGCCCAGTTCTTCGCGGTGAACGATGATCTTGCTATCGAGGCCTAGCATTCGCTCGATATCGTCATGAAGTGTGGCCATATCTTGTTGGCCGATTTCGGCACCAACGAAGGGAAGGTGGCGCCACGGCATTCCCAACTCGTCGTAGTTGTGCAGGTTGTGAGTCGCCGGAATAAGCGACACGATCTGGTCGAAGCCGTTCTCGCGAATCCAGATAATCTCTTCCTGACGGCGCACCCGGCGATGATTCGATCCAATACCTCCGGGGCGTTCGCAGACGGCCATCTTGTCCTTGAGCACCCACTTGAAATTGCGGGGTTCGATTCCTTGGGCCCACTTGCCCTTTAGTTTTCTCATCAATCCACTAATCCTGCTTCGAAAGCAATCTGACAACGGCCCTACCGTAGACGCCAAATGGTCTAGTGCCGTGACCGTGAACGTTTGCCTGGGTTAGGGCGAGTCAGCTTGGTCGCTGACAAGGACGCAGGAGCCGCTACGAGCTGGTGTTCATTGAGGTGACGAGGACGAAGTGCAGCGGCAAAGCTGGCCGTCGTAACGTCGCAACGGTTTGTGGTCATGGCACTAGTGAGGAAGCCGCCCCAAAGGTAGCGATGATGGCGCCAGAATCGCACCCAGGCCCACCTCGGTGAGATACTTGGCCACGGAGGTTCCGCCACCATGGCCGACAAACCAACTAAGCGATATCCACGTCGCGTGACTCTTGACCTCACCGACGAGCAATACGAGTGGCTGCGTTCGGCCGCCTTTGAGGCCCGCACCCCAATGTCGGGAATTGTGAGAGCGCTTGTCGAGATGAGCAGCACCAAGAAGAAACTGGCGGGGCGGGCTATCGATATGGCGAGCAGCGAAACGGGCTAGCAGCTAATTTGGAATGCTCGCACTTGCAGAGGGGTTGGATGAGAACAACCATTCTCATCTCTAAGGAATCCCTAATGAGCGAAAGCCGACCACCTTTTCCGCCGTTCGACCAAGAGACTGCGCGCGCCAAGGTTCTAGGAGCGGAGGCCGCGTGGAATAGCCGCGACCCCGACAAGGTCGCTGGCGCGTACTCCTTAGATAGCGAATGGCGCAACCGTGACACCTTTCTGCGGGGCCGTGACGAGATCAGAGACTTCCTCGCCCAGAAGTGGGCACGGGAACTCGACTATGCGCTCCGCAAGGATCTGTGGGCGTTTGAAGCCAACCGAATAGCTGTCCGGTTTCAATACGAATCGCTCGATGACTCCGGGCAATGGTGGCGCTCGTACGGCAATGAGAATTGGGAGTTCGATGAGGCGGGCTTGATGCGCCGCCGCGAGGCATCGATCAACGATGTCGCCATCGACGCGACCGAAAGACGAATCTTCGGACCGCGCAAAGAAGGCGACGTCAGCGGATTTGCGCTCCGGTGAGCCCCGCAGCGACGCTGTCGTCGAGCGAGGCAGAGTCCGCAGCTCTCCAGGTTGCCGACCGGCTCTTCTATAGTCGCGGAGTTGCCGCGGTAACGATGGCCGATATTCGCGACAGCTCGGGCGTGTCGATGCGACGCCTCTATTCGATCTATCCATCGAAGTCTGACCTGGTGTCAGCGTGGCTCAAACACCGTCACCACGACTGGCTCAACGAGTTTAAAGCGAACGTTGGGCAACGTCTCGGCGACTCCCAAAGTGCCATCGATGCTGTGTTTATGGCCCTTGAAGACTGGATGACCAAAACTGGCTTCACGGGGTGTGGGTTCATCAATACTCACGCCGAGCGCAGCGAGCTCACCGACGAGCATCGCGACATCATCGCCATGCACAAGCGGGCGGTCGCCGACTACCTAGAAGAACTCACAGGTTCGGGGCCGGCTATTGCCCTGCTCGTCGACGGCGCCATCGTCGAAGCTTCCATCTTCGGCCACGCCGGACCGATTCATACCGCTCGCTCCATCGCTGAAAGGCTGTAATGGCAAACTACTTCGACATTGCATTCACTCCCACAACCCTCGACCTTCAAGAACTCAAAGGGTCGGGCGGTCTCTACGCCGATTCGACCGGTGACGGCACGAGCACCCCGCACCCTCTCTCCGCCGGAGAAATCGACATGATCACGAGCCGCGACAGCCTCTATGTCGCCACCGTGAGCGAGTCGGGCTGGCCATACGTGCAGCACCGGGGCGGCGAACAAGGGTTTGTGAAGATCCTCGACCAACACACAATTGGTTGGGTGGAACGCACGGGGAACCGGCAGTACATCGGAACCGGCAACATCACGGCCAACGCCAAGCTGGCCATGATTTTGGTCGACTACCCAACCCGCACACGGCTAAAGCTCTACGGCGAGGCCAGCTATTATTCGTCGCCCTCAGCAGACTTGCTCGCGTCGCTGGGGTCAGATGTCCGCGACGACGGCGCAATAACCGTCGTGGTTCTCGCCACCAACTGGAACTGCCCGAAATATCTAACGCCGCGTTTCACCAAGGAAGAGGTAGGAGAGGCCGTCGGTCAGCTTCAAGCCCGAATCGCCGAGTTGGAAGCGAATCTCGGTGGTCACCCACACTGACTGTAGGTAACTCAACCGAGATTGGGTCGGGGTCCGACCACTTGGATGGTTTGCACCGCGGCTCTGACCTGGCGGGTACGCACGATGTGCACGCCGTTCATGGCGGCGACGGTTGCAACCACGATCGAGTCTTCGAGAGAACCTTCGGCGCTAGGAGAAAGCTGTGTTCCGACCATCACCGGCACAGCTATTGCGATGAACCGGTCGATCGACGCGAGCAGTTTCATGTTCTGTGTCGCACTGTTGGTCGGCCCGATGCCTGGGTCGACGATCGTCTTGACGACCCCGGCAAGACGCGCCTTGTCGACAGCGGCGCTAAGAGCAGCGACGGCCTCGGCAACCGAGTCTTGCGTCGTCAGGCCCGAGCCCACTGCAATGATCGTGGCTTCGCACTCGGCGGCTACGTCGAAAAGCGTTCCAGATCGGTCGCTGAGTATCGTCGCCCCGGCACCCAAGCCTGCTCGCGCGACAGCCTCGTCTGCGGTTCTGACCGAAACCTCCGTGTCGTCAGAAAGGGCTTCAATCGCCAAAATAAACTTCTCGATCTCACTTTGGGTGCTTGGCCGGGAAGTCTCAGACTCGGTGCCAACCTCGAGACAGCACGCACCTTCGACCAACAGTTCTCGTCCCCGGTCGACCGTGGCAGCTGCACCAGCCGCCAGGTCAACTACGCCCATGACGCGAATAGGTCCCGAATCGCTCATCTCAGGAGTCTAGGAAAATCTTGTGTGACTCGCCCGCCGCCGCGGTGTCGAAGACACAAAATTTCGGGGACGAGGAGTTCGCGCCTACCCGTTCGCCTTCTTAGTCGTCTTTTTGTTCGAACGCTGCGGCTACCGTTTCGGGCTGCAGTTCGGTCGAGGGACGGCTGCTGGCAAAGCTGCCGGTTCCCTTGTCGATCTCGCCCCAAATTTCGGCGAGATCAGCGTCGTTGAGAGTCTCGTTTTCGATCAAGGCTTCACTCAACCGGTCGAGAGTGTCGCGATGTTCGCTTAGGACCTGGCGGGCCCGGTCGTGTGCTTTGTCGATCAGCAATCGGACCTCTTCATCGATTGCCGCGGCGACGGCATCGCTATAGTTGGGTTCGTGACCAACCTCCTTACCGAGGAAGATCTCACCTTCTTTATGACCGAGCTGTTGAGGACCGAGCCGGTCGCTCATTCCGTATTCGGTCACCATGGCTCGGGCGACTTGTGTGACCCGTTCAATGTCGTTGGCCGCCCCTGTTGTGGGGTCGTCGAAGATCATCTCTTCCGCCGTTCGACCACCGAGCATCATCGCTAGCTCGTCGTTGAGCTCAGAGCGGGATTTGAGATACTTGTCTTCGGTTGGCAAAGCCAGAGTCCAGCCGAGGGCACGCCCACGGGCGATGATCGAGACCTTGTGAATCGGGTCGCATTTGGGTAACACATGGCCCACGAGCGCATGGCCTGCTTCGTGGTATGCGATGACCCGTTTCTCTTCGTCGGACATGATCCGAGTTTTTCGCTCGGGGCCGGCAATAACCCGGTCGATCGCTTCCTCAACCTCGTCGGCGCCTATGAGTTTCTTGCCATGCCGAGCCGCCAGCAACGCCGACTCATTCATAAGGTTAGCGATGTCGGCGCCGGTGAATCCGGGGGTGCGCCGGGCGATGATGTCGGGTGAGACATCGTCGGCGATGGGCTTGCCTTTGGCGTGAACTGCGGCGATGGCACGGCGACCCTCGAGGTCTGGCCGGTCGACCGTGATCTGTCGATCGAAACGGCCCGGTCGCAGCAGAGCCGGGTCCAAAATATCTGGCCGGTTAGTCGCCGCGATCAGAATCACACCAGAGGTGACATCGAACCCGTCCATCTCCACCAGCATCTGGTTAAGGGTTTGCTCGCGCTCGTCGTGGCCTCCGCCAAGCCCAGCGCCACGATGACGACCAACCGCATCGATCTCGTCGATGAAAATGATGGCCGGAGCTGCTTCCTTGGCCTGGTTGAACAAGTCGCGGACTCGGCTAGCACCAACTCCGACAAACATCTCGACAAAGTCTGACCCCGAGATAGATAGGAACGGAACCCCAGCTTCGCCAGCGACAGCGCGCGCCAGCAATGTCTTACCTGTTCCCGGAGGACCAAACAGAAGAACGCCCTTGGGAATCTTTGCCCCCATGGCCTGAAACTTTGCTGGGTCCTGAAGGAAGTCCTTTATCTCTTCAAGTTCTTCCACAGCCTCATCGCACCCAGCGACATCGTCAAAGGTCACCTTGGGCTGGTCTTTGGAAACCTGACGAGCCTTTGCCTTGCCGAACTGCATCACGCGGCTACCGCCGCCTTGCATCGAGTTGATGAAGAACAAGAAGATACCCACCAGCAACAAGATGGGCAGCAGGTTAAACAGCAGGGTGATCCAGATCGATTGATCTTGGCGGTCGACGCTGTATTCGACCGCTGGTTCTACGGCCTCTATTTCGGCGACCAGTTCGTCACCGAACTCACGCACGTATACCGCACGAAACTTACTGCCATCGTCTAGCTCTCCCAAGATCGCGCTGTCGCGGTCTTTGATCTGGAGTTCGACGATGTTGCCCTCGGCCAGCTGGTTGCGAAACTCCGATAACGAGAGATCTTCACGCTCTTCGCCCGAGCGGAAGAACGACCCGAAGAGAAGCGCTAGAAGCAGTGCCAGCACGACCCAAAAGACGACGCTGCGATACAGCTTTTTCCCGTTCACTTCTTGACGCCCATCGGCATCGCATTACGGCGCATAGTCCCTTATCGGCCCACTAGCTAGAACAAACAGAGTATCGTCGGAAAATCGCCTACCACTGTACAGGCTCCGTTTACTATCGTTTCGCCGCTACCGGCAGGCTGTAGTTTTCAGATTTCGCCAGCGAATTCTCGGATGTCTCGGAGATTTCGGTAGCGCTCTGCGACGTCTAAGCCATAGCCGACGACGAAGGTCGGCGGGATGGTAAAGCCTGAGTACTTGATATCGGTATCGGCAGCCTGACGTCCCTCGCGCAGTAGTAACGCGCACACCTCCAAGCTTGCCGGGCCGCGGCTCTGGAGGTTCTTTCGCAGGTAGTTGAGGGTTAAGCCACTGTCGATGATGTCCTCGACCACGATTACATCGCGCCCCGCGAGTTCGAGATCGAGATCTTTGACGATTCGCACCACCCCACTCGATTTGGTGCTGTTGCCGTATGAACTCACCGCCATGAAGTCGAACTCAACCGGCAGATCAATGGCGCGCGACAAATCGGCCATGAACATGAATGCACCCTTGAGCACACCGACCAGAAGCGGGGCTCGTCCGGCGTAGTCGTCGGTGATCTGTTGGCCTAGCTCGGTGATCCTGTCGGCGATCTGCTGCTCGGAAAGGATCACCTTGCCAAAATCGTCGGAGCTGTTCTGCACGAGCAGCGATGCTACCTCTAGCTGTCGTCTTCGTCACCGATGGACCGCAACGAAAGTCGGCCACCTGATCGTGCCACTCGCCAAGCTCCCATTACCTCGGTTGCCCGGTAATGGTTATGCGCTACTTCAAGAACCCGAGTCACCGCGGCTTCGTCGAGTTGATGGGGGTGGTCGGTTTGATCGCGGAACCACTGTCGGATGGCCACCCGAGCGATAGCGCGGTGCGCGGTTCGCAACGCCGAGCAGTCGCTGGCGTCGAGGTCGGAACCCAACTCGCCAAGCAACTCAGCCTGCTCGCCAAACAGTGGCGCTTGGCGAGCTAGCAGACCAGCAACATCGCGCTCGGCGATGTCGTCGAGCAGCGGAAGCAGTTCGTGTCGTACGCGATTGCGTCGAAATTTGGGGTCGGCGTTAGATGGATCGACCACTGGGCGAAGGCCCACCGATTCACAGACTGCGGTCGTCTCAAAGCGCCGCAATTTCAGAATCGGGCGACGAGCATCGCAGGGCATCGCCGCCATACCCAATGGCCCAGCGCCGCGGAGCAGGTTCAAAAGCATCGTCTCAGCTTGATCCTCCGCGGTATGGCCAAGAAGTGCTCCATCGGGCAGCACCCCGTAGCGAGCGTTGCGAGCCCGCTCCTCTAGGTTCGGGCCTGGATCCACCACCACCTGTTCCGCCCGAAACTTCGCTCCAAACCGCAGCGCGGCCGACTCGACCACATCGGCTTCAGCTAACGAGCCAGGGCGAATCCCATGATCGACGTGTATCGCGACGACATCACAGCCAGCCTCCACAGCCAATACCAGCAGGGCAAGAGAGTCGGCGCCGCCCGACACGGCACAGTCGACCTGAGCCCCAGCCGGCGGGAATGACGACCTCGACAAGAGGTCGGTAATGTCGACCGCACCCGACATTGGGTGCCGCTACGCTACTTCGGGGTGCGACTGCTCCATGCGAGCGACCCACAACTTCGGATCGCGGATCTCGTCGATAAGAGGCAGGTTATCGGAGCTTTCCCAAGCGAGGTCTAACAACTCTGTACCACCGACATCTTCAACAGCCTCGATGAAGTCTTCGCCTTGTTGGTACTGCTTGATCTTGGCGTCGATTCCCATCACCCGTTGAAACAGCTTGAGGAATCCGGTGGAGCTCTGTCGGCGGTTTCGTAGCACTCGAGCAAAGCGCTCTTGACTAGGGATCAGACCTTCGCCAGCTCGGTCCATCGTGATATCGCCATGACCTTCGAGAAGGCTCATCAATCCAGCTACCTGATCGAGCACAGCGCGTTGCTCGTCCGACGCCAACAGCGCCATGATGCCGCCGTCGGCCAAGGGATCTTCGCCAGCCCGTTTAAGTTCCATGCCTCGCTTGAGGCCTTCGAGGAAGCGCTGCGGATCGGGTTCGACAGAATCAAGAGTGCTGTTGACTAGGCCCAGGAAGTGGTGGCGCAGCCACGGAACTCCTGTGAACTGGGCGCGGTGGGTTACCTCGTGTAACGCAAGCCACAGTCTGAACTCGCGTGTGTTGAATGCAAACTTTCTTTCAAGTCCGACGATGTTTGGGCCAACGTAATAGACGATGTCTTGATCTTCGGGGTCCTCGTCTTCGATTACCAACAGGTCGTATTGGCCGAGCACCCGGCTCGACATCCAGCCGAGCATGGCGCCTAACTCGGCACCAGCGACCTTGCTGCTTACCGGCGCTAATAGGCCGTTGCCGTCAGAGCTCATCTTTTCGAGCAGGGGCCGTAAGAGCCGCTGGAACGACGCGATGTTGGCGTCGATCCACATATCGCGCCCCGCAACCCGGCCTCTAGCTTTGCCGCTGTGCGACCAAAGCCCGGTGGTTTCGCCAACTAGCTGCTCGGCTTGTTCGGTGAACTCATTGAAATCTGCGACGATCTGATCGTCTAGATAGCTGTCGGCGAAGGGCTGCCGAGCAGCGACTTTGCTGGCCACACGACGAGCCATATTCCAATCGATGGTGTCAGCCATTGCGGTTCTCCTCAGACTCTTCTGCTGTGCTACCAGCCACGCTTAAGATGGGTCGACTCAGTCTTTTGGGTAGCGAGTACGACTCACTTGAGCGAAGTAGCCAATAAGAGTAGCGAGCACTGCCAGGATTGCTCCAGCGGCCAACGGAACCGCGATCCAGAAGTGCCAGACGACGGCGAAGGTATGCATTCCTACAGTGTAACTCATCGCCTGCAAACAACCCGTCGGGGCTAGCGCTCCAGCACAGCGGCGGGACTAGTCGATGACTCTGCCTCGGGTACGCGGGGTGATCATTGGTTGGTGAAGCGAGCAGAAATCGTATTCGTTGTAGCGGGACAATCGAGTCTCACATCCATGTTCGCCGCATACCCGGCACTCGATTCCCGCATCGGTCTTGGTTGCCATATGACAACCAACCCATCACAAGGCCGCGAAAGTCCCGCGAAAGCTTGACTTGTTACAGTCCGAGCTCTTTGGCGATTTTGTCGCGGAGCGACTCCGGAACCTGCTGCACCGAGCGTCGCCGTAGAACGGCGTGCAACTCGGTGTGAAACTCATAGCGCGAAAGACACGGATCGCAACACTGCATGTGGGTTGTGATTGTGATTCGAATCTCGTCGGTCAACTCGTTATCGAGGTAGTGATACAACAGATTGAGCGCATCGAGACATGGGTCGCCACCCAATCGAGGTTCGGGCATCGAACCGTGAGTATCTGGGGTCTCACTCATCTTCTGATACCTCGTTCTCGACGGAAGCGTCCGGTGCCTTGTCGTTGCGGGGTAGCAACCCCCGTGACTTGGCGAACTCGTACAACGACTTCTGCATCGCTTTTCTTCCCCGATGCAGACGACTCATCACCGTTCCGATCGGCACATCGAGGATCTCGGCAATCTCTTTGTAAGAAAACTCTTCGACATCGGCCAGCAGAACAGCGATCCGGTAGGGCTCTGGCAGCGCTTCCAGCGCATCGGTTACCTCGATCTCGCTGAAGGTGTCCATCAAGAGGTCCTCGGCGCTGCGGCCGTGACGAGCGCCTTCGAGACCACCGAGACGACGATAAAGGTAGAGGTCCTCTACATCGCCTAGATCTGATTCATCGGGTTGCCGCTGCTTTCGGCGGTAGATGTTGATGTAGGAGTTGGTGAGGATGCGGTACATCCACGCCTTGAGATTTGTGCCTTCTTTGAAGCCTCCGAACCCGCGGTATGCCTTGAGGTAGGTCTCTTGTACAAGATCTTCCGCATCGGCGGGTTTGCGGGTCATTCGGAGCGCGGCTCCGTAGAGACCGTCCATGAGGGGCATCGCCTGTTCGGCGAACGTCGCCTGATCTGCCATATGGGGGCGTAATCTAGCGGTGAACCCAAGTCATCGGTACCATCAGCCTGCTCGGCGCCGTCGGCGTCGACCCGAGCTGGCCTTGACCGCCGGTTCGTCGGGCACCTCGTAGCCGCGTGCGACTGTAAGAGTTGGGGAGTCGGGGGCGAGGGCTTCAGCCATCGCCTCGATATGGGCGGGGCCGCTACCGCAACAACTACCGATGATCCTGGCTCCGAGGGCTCGGGCGCGCTGCGCATATTCGGCCATCAGCCGCGGAGTCCCGTCGTAATAAAGCTCGTCACCCTTCCATTTTGGAATTCCGGCATTGGCCTTGGCAATGAGAACGACGTCGGGACAGGCGTCGTGCATCTGATCGATGACGCCCTCGATCTCATCCAACCCGTTGCCACAGTTCCCGCCAATGGCAGCTACGCCGAGAGCACTGAGTTCGCGGACCGCTTGGCGAGGCGTTACGCCCATCATCGAGCGGCCTTTGCTGTCGAACGACAGGGTTGTGCAGATCGGCAGATCCGACACCGACTGAGCAGCCTCGACCGCGGCGCGCACTTCGGCGAGGTCGCTCATGGTCTCGATCCACAAGATATCGGCTCCGCCATCGGAAAGCCCTTGAGCTTGCGCGGTGAATGATTCGACTGCAGAGGGGTGAGTTAGTTCGCCCATCGGCTCGAATAGTTCTCCGGTGGGTCCCATCGACCCGGCCACCAAAACCAGACGGTCGACAGCGTCGGCAGCTTGGCGTGCAACCTCAGCCGCCGCCTTGTTGAGTTCGTACGCACGGTCTTGAAAGTTGTGCAGCTTGAGCCGGTTGGCGGTACCGCCGAACGAATTGGTGAGAATTATCTGCGAACCAGCGGCCACATAGTCGTCGTGGATCGCCTTCACCCGGTCGGGGTGGTCGACGTTCCACGGCTCGGGCGAATCGCCCGAGGTGAGTCCGCGCTCGAAGAGTTGAGTACCCATTGCACCGTCGATGATGAGTTGGTCGTGTTCTTCTAGAGCTTGGGCCAGCTTGTTCGTCATGATCTATCGATAGTACGAGATTCGCTGGTCAAACGATAGTGCCGAGGGTTATCCGGCTGACAATGGCACAAGCCCCGAGATATCATCGTCTGTTGGTGAACACCTAAATCGATGCCTCTTACTCCTCTGTTGATGGCCCTGACGGCTGCAGTTTTGCATGCCGCGTGGAATTCGGTGGTCAAGTTCAGCGACGACCGGTTGATCGCGGTCGCCCTGATCACTACGGGTTCGCTAGTGGTGCACGCCCCGATCGCGGTCGCGACCGGCTGGCCCTCGCTGGCCGCTCTACCGTTCATCGCGGTTTCGTCGGTGGTGCACGTTGGCTACATCATCTGCCTGGCAGCGGCTTACGAAAGGGCCGATCTCTCGGTCGCTTACCCGATCGCTCGCGGGGTGGCGCCGATTCTGGTCACGTTGGGCGGCATCGTCTTCTTGGGCGATGAGATCGCCCTCTTCGGGTACATCGGCGTGGCCTGTATCGTTGCCGCTGTCGCCTCGATAGCTCTTCTTAGTGGGCATCTCGATGGTGTCGGCTGGGCGGTGCTAACCGGACTATTCATCGCCACTTATTCGCTGCTCGATGCAGCCGGGGTCCGCACCGGCGCAAACGCCACCGAGGGGGCGAACTTTGTCGCCTGGCTCTTCGTTACTCACGGGCTGCTCAGCACATTACTGGTGTTCGGCCGTCGCGGATCCGAGCGGGTGCTGTCGTCACTAAGGGAGAACTGGCGCTCGGTCTTACTAGCCGGTGCAGGTTCAGGCCTGGCCTATCTATTGGTGTTGCTAGCGTCGCGTCGCGCTGCTGTCGGGCTGGTGTCGGGGATTAGAGAGACCTCGGTTCTGCTCGGAGTTCTGATCGGCCAACGGTTGTTGCACGAACGGGTCACGCCTCGTCATCTGGCTGCTGCCGCGCTAGCTGCCACCGGTGGCTTGCTCATCGCCCTGGGCTAGTGCCCACGGACGTCACTCAAGATCGGGTTGGGGGGCTGGCTCGGGTTTCTCGCCGGGGGCCAAAGACTCGATAACCAAGCGCCACAAAGGAAAGCCGATTCGGTCGACGATCATCAGCCCGACCGCCAGCAGAAAGGAACGCCACGCCGCAACTTCTATCGGCATCGCCCCTGACAAGGTTCCCGCCAACATCGCGGCCACAGCGATCAAGCCGAAGAAGCTCAGAATCGGGTTCCTCACCGGAGGCATTCTCGGATCGCTAAGGCGAGCTCGGTTGCGGTAGCTGGAATTCGGTGATCGTCGATCAGTAGATGATCGGGTGCCAGCCCCGCCACGGCGGCAACCAGCAATTCGCTGGCGCTCTCTAGGCCGGTGCCGAACACATGAATGGTCGATGACGGCTCCAATCGATCGAGGATCTCGCCGATGACCCGCTCCAGCGCGGCCGCCCATTCGAGATCTGATCTAACCTCGTCGGTTTCCAATCTCTGGAGGATCTGCTCGGGGATTCCCAGCGAAGCCAAACGCTCGAGGCTCCAGGTCTGTTGTCGGGTTGTTACTTCTTCGACAACCGGTTCAGCGACGGCCGCTTGCTTGGCTAACGGCGGCTCAACGACTTGGATACCGGAGCCTCGAACGACGCTCTCAATCTTATTGCTCGGCTCTGGTTTCGACTTGCGTGCCGATACGATCGGCGGCGCCACAACCTCGATCTCTCTCTGTTCGCCACTCTGCTCTTTGGCCGACACGACCGCTGCGAACAAAGCGGCTCGCTCTCGCGGCTGGTTCGCTCCACCAATGACCTCAGTCTCCTCCGTGTCAGAACTCGGCAGGCGACGGCCCTCGCTGAGATCAATCGTTGTGCGACGCTGCCCTTGCTGGGCGGTCAGGTTAACCAAGTCGACTAGCGGGCCCGATCCTGGCTCGGGATCAGAGCTCTTACCCTCGGCACTCGGCGTAGCCTCGATGGAACGCTCCGCGACGTCGTCGACGTCGTCGACCATGGCGTTGAGAACGCGCGAGAAACTATCGACGTCACGACGGTTCGGATCCCTTTCGGCCACTGTTTCGTCGCCACTGGGATCGACTGCGGTGACGGTGAATCGCTCCTTGGTAAAGAACCCAAAGACTCCACCACGACGATCGCGGGTGGCGTCGGTAAGGCTCACCTCCGGCCCAAGTTCAGCCGACGCTCTTTCGAGCGCCTCCTCGACGGTACGGCCTTCAAACTGTTTCAAGGTCGACACTTACAACTCCTAGGGGTTCAACTGTTGGGCCAGGTGCAAGTTCGGCGTACGACACCACTCGCAGCCCGGGCCTACCGGTGGATAAAAGACGTTGAAGGATTCGCCGAAGACCGGCGCTGCAGACGATGACCGGGTCGTGGCCGGTCCGTTCCGCTTCAAGAATTGCTTCCTCAGCAGCAGCAACCAGCCGCTCGGTAAGCACTGGGTCAGCTGCCAGGAACGGCCCCGACTCGCCAGCCCTTATCGATTCCAGCAGCGTCTGTTCGAGGACGGGATCGAGGGTGATCGGGCGGATTACGCCGTCGCGTGCCAATTGTGCTGTGATCGCCGGCGAGAGTGCGAGCCGGGCCGCGTCGACCAAGGCATCAGGATCATCGGTGCTGAGCGCCTTGGCTGTGGTTGCTTCAAGAATTCTGGTCAGGTCACGAACCGGAATCCCAGCGTCGAGCAACGAGCCGAGAATCGAGTGCAGTTGAGCGAGGCTGAGCACGTCACCCCCAACCTCGTTCGCCACAGCTGGTGAATCGTGAGCTACTCCTTCAACCAGTTCTTGAACCGATTGTCGGCTTAGCAACGCCGACGCATTTCGCTTGATGATCTCCGAAAGGTGGGTGACGATGACCGAAGACCGGTCGATCACTGTCTTGCCTCTCCGGGTCATTTCGCCGGCGAGCTCGGCCGCAACCCATGCTGCTGGCAGCCCGAAGATCGGATCGACAGATGTGTCTCCGGCGATCTCGTCGCCAGGCATCAGCACCAGCGACTTGCCGATTGGGGCAACCCCACGCCCAGCCTCCACGCCGTTCACACGGATCACATAGGTGGCTGACGGCAGGGTTACATCGTCGCGGCTACGAACCAAAGGGATCACCAGGCCAAGGTCGAGTGCAGTTTTGCGGCGCAGCGCTTTCACGCGGTCGAGCAGGGTTCCGCCAACCTCAGGA
>CBERPN010000020.1:0-30457 GCA_965524675.1 uncultured bacterium | reverse complement strand
ATAGCGAGTAACCACATTGAATAGTCCGAGCGCGAATATCACCCACACCATGATCCAGACAATGCGGCCGCTGAACCGCGCCAATGCGTCGATGAACTTCTTGAGTCGGAACAAAAGACCCAGAATGCCGCCCGGGACCTCCACGGTTGCTTGCTTGGGGTCGGAGGCGGCTAGACCTTCGAGCAGTTCTTCAGCCCGATCGCTGACAGTATTGTTATCTGACACAGCTTGTGCCCATGGTTGCCCCCGGCAAGTGATGCGGAGTAAAGCTACACCATGTTGCCAAAGCTAAGGGGTGTCGGCCGTGACCTGCGACACAGCCAAGACTAGAACTCGCCAGACTCAAGAAACTAGTGAAACCTCGGGTCTTCTAGTTTCCCCCTGACGCCCTCGAGGTTGTGCAGCATGTTTTGGCGATGCCACGTCATCCTGTTCTCGACAATCTCTTCTTCGAGATCGGGACGAGCGTCGATTGCGACCGAAACGCCTGAGCGAGCCGGCCCAATCGTGCACCATTGCCGCAGAAGAGTCACATTGCCCAGATTGTCGGCGCTCTCAGCATTGTCAGCATTGTTAGCACTGTCAGCATTGCCATCGGCCAACTCGAAACGCCAGGTCGCAAAAGGATCAGAAGGGTCACCGACCTTCCATTCGAAGCACTCCTGTGGTTCCCAACGACTCACATACGACAGGGTGTCCCATTCCCCAACTCGTGGGTTCTTGTTGTGCCCTTCGATTATCGAACCGACGCCGGGAGCGGTCTCTGGGTCTTGCCAGGCGGCGACCTCAAGCTCGTTACTGAAGCTGGCAGGCATGGCCGGGTCACTTATCAGAGCCCAGACCTCAGACTTGGTCGCCTCGATCAGTATTTCGACTTCGGCGGTGGGACCATCGGAATACCTCATAGCTTGGACAATAGCGGTACGCCTCGGGGAGCGTGAGCCAGATCGGGCCGCTAACAGCGCAAGACTTAACCGCCATTACCGAAGCCGGCCACGCTGGCCTAGGGTCACGCCATATGAGCCATTCAAACAGTGCCGCGATCTTCCAAGACGGCCCCTATGTAAGCCAAGCAGCATTGCGAGCCTCGCTCGGCTGGGTACTCAAGCCCGAGGGCCTCTGTCGAGACGCCGTCTGCGTTCCCGTCGAAGATCCGGCGAAACTGAGGTCGAAAGAAAACCCCGATCTACTCGACATCGTCGCCGTCGCAGAGCTAATCGACCGACCAGCCGCTATCGATGCAGAAAGTGGACTGGTCGCTATTGGGTTGGAGCGCTCGCGTCGACAACGAGCACTTCACGACCTCCAGGCTCCCGATTTCACGCTTAGCGACCTCGACGGAAAGCCACGATCGCTATCGGATTACTCGAAGCAGAAACGCCTGCTGTTCGCGTTCTCAAGTTGGTGAGGATGCATCTATGACCTGCCCGGGTGGCAGGAGTTGCACGACGAACTAAGTGGCGAGGGCTTCACGATCATCGGAGTCGCCATCGACGGCGATATTGATGCTATTCGAACCGGAGCCACCGCTATCTCCTTTCCGATTCTGATGGACCCCGACCATCTCGTTACCGAGCTTTATGCAATCTCTAACGTACCCACGGTTGTTTGGATCGACGAAGACGATCGAATCGTGCAACCCAACTGGGTGGCCTTTGGAACCGACACCTTCCTCGAGTTCACCGGCATCGAGTCAGAGCCACAGAAAGATCTGATCCGATCCTGGGTGCGCGACGGCACCGCGATGATGTCGCCCGAGCAGGCGCGAGCGGCGGTTGAGGATCTCACCACTGACGAGCAACAGGCGCGGCTCTACTTCCGTATTGGAGCGCATCTCAAACGCTCAGGCGATGAGCCCGGCGCACAACGAAATCTCAAGAAGGCTGTCGAGCTAGCGCCCCACGACTGGACGGTCCGCCGAGCAGCTATGCCGCTGCAGGGCAAGGACCCATTCGGCGAAGAGTTCTTCACTATGTACCAAGAGTGGCAAGAAGCGGGCTCGCCATATCACGGCGTGGCCAGCCGCTAGCGCTTCATGGAGAGATTCGAGTACAAGACGATCGTAATGATCATCTTCATCCTTAGCTTGTTCATGCAGATTGTTGACTCGACGGTTGTGAACGTCGCTGTGCCCACTCTCGCCGACGAGTTCGGGGTCGACGGAACCGACGTCGACCTAGCCATCATCAGCTACCTCGTCTCGCTCGCGATCTTGTTGTCGACATCGGGTTGGCTGGGAGATCGCTTCGGCTCGAAGCGGGTTTTTCTCGCCGCGCTATTCGGCTTTACCGCGACCTCCGCGCTGGCCGGAACTGCCCAGAGCCTCGAGCAGCTCGTCGGGTGGCGGGTTCTTCAGGGCGGGTCTGCCGGAATAATGGCTCCGCTCGGCTCGGCGATGTTGTTTCGAGCCTTCCCCCAAAATGAGCGAGCCAAGGCCGCGACAGCCGTCATTGGGGTTGCGGTGATAGCGCCAGCGGTTGGCCCGATCGTCGGGGGTGCCCTAATCGAGTACCTGAACTGGCGCTGGATCTTCTTTGTGAATGTTCCGATTGGTCTGCTCGGCCTGGGCTTGGGCATCGCCTTGTTGCGTGAACAACGCGAGGATGATCCCGGTCGATTCGATGTTGTTGGTTTCTTGTTGTCGGGTGTCGGACTGGCTTTCGTGCTTTTCGCGATCGATCGGGTCAAAGACGTCGGGATTGGAGACCTCTCGGTGGTTCTGCCCTTTTTGGTCGGAGTTGCCCTGTTGGTGGTGTTGGTGGTGCATCAGCTTCGCGTCGATTCTCCACTGCTGAAACTACGACTGCTCAGCGGTGGAATCTTTCGGGCGACCAATATCGTGGCGTTGCCGGTCTACATGGGTTTCATGAGTCTGATCTTCTTGCTCCCCTTGTACCTGCAATCGATCCGCGGGTTTTCAGCACTCGAAACCGGGTTTGCCATCTTCCCACAAGCGCTGGGAATCATGATCTCGTCTCAGGTCGCTGGCCGGTCGCTGTATCAGCGAATCGGCCCTCGCAAACTGTTGGGCGTCGGCAATCTGGGCGGGCTCGGGGTGGGGCTAGCATTCGCATTCGTAATCGACCTCGACACCAAACTGTTTACTATTCAAGCGCTTTCGTTCGGGCGCGGACTCTTCATGGGTCTGATGATGATCGCCCTGCAAACTGCCACCTACGCGCAGACAACGCTGGCCGATACCGCCCGAGCGACAACGCTCTACAGCATGCAGCGCCAACTCGGACCCGCAATAGGGATATCGGTTGTAGCGACCGTGTTGGCCAACCTGAATGACGGACTAGCGAGCGACGCCTTCGACGATCGGCTCGGAGGGTTCCGCATCGCGATGATAATCAGCGCTCTCTTCTTTCTTGCCGGGGCGCTGCTTACTCCCCTGATCCACGACGAAGATGCCGCGGCCACCTTCGTCTAAGCCACAGCGCCACCGCCAAACCGCGGTGTACCGCCCAAGCAAGGTCTACGCGGTTTCATTTCGCAGGTGAATTGTCAGCGAGCCACTTCACCCAACCCGGTTCGTCACGAGCGGCTGCAGTGGCTCCTTCGACCCCGTAGAGATACGACCAGATCGAGATCTCGGCTTGGTCGCCGCGACCTTCTGCTGCGATGAACGCAGTCCCCGGAGCGGGGCTGTCCAGCAACAGAGAAACCCGTGTTGGACCAACTTCGACGATTGTCCCAGCTAACTTCGGAGTGTTCGCCCGATCGATTTCGACCCGATCGCCTAGCTTCGGTCTGGTTGGAACCTCTAGTGCAGTGGTCAGCGCGACCCATGCGGTTTCGGCCGGTCCGGGCCATGACGCGAGCGGGAGCATCGCCGTGGCCGTCTGGCCACCAAAGTGTTGTAGGTGCAGTTGGAGGTTGAAAAGAAACATCTTCCAACCGTCGGTCATCGCGTCGTATTGGTCGTCCCATTCTTCACCTCCGGAGAAGCCCGTGTTCACCAACCGCACGATGCAAGTTCCGCCGTCACGAGCTTCGACCAGCCACTCGAACGCCATTCCCTCGACACCCTCACCGCCGTCGAATACCACCCGATTCGGCGGGTCCCAGGCGGCGACTCGGCCCGCCACCTGCATCTCTGGTCCGGCTCCAAACGATGCCGTCGCCGCTCCGCCTTCTTTCTCTTCAACTGTGTGGGGCACGTACCACGAAGAAATGCCCGGGCCCGTTGCGATCGCCTCCCACACCTGCTCGGGAGTGCCGACAACTTCGACCTCTTGTTCTATGAAACGCTCATCGGACATTGCTCATACTTCCTTGTTAGTTGCTGATGGTCTGCTGGGCTGAGGATGGCTGGCTACCACCAATCGATGCCAGCGGCCGCCACTGCTGGTCTCGTCGTGGTATCGGGCGGAAAGTGCTGTGACCGCCTGCGAAAGCTCGCTCGTAAATGCAGCTCTATCGGCAGCGGATCCAAACCTAATTTCGGAATCGATGGCCAGGGTGGCTAGGGGCTTGTTGGCCTCGTCGGCCCTGCGTGCAAGATCGGCGACCTCGCGCACCATCCGAGCGGCAAGTGCGATGAGGTAGTGCGACGATAGCCGATCGGTTCGTTCCGGCTCGGCAGCATTCTCGCCAAGAACCGCCGAAGAAAGCACATAAGAGCGAGCCGAGGCGACCATTACGCGCTCGGTGAGTCCCCGCCGCTGCCGCTCCTCAACTAGGACGACCAAACCGCGATCTTCAAGGGTGCGTAGGTGATAGTTGACCTTCTGGCGCGAGAGATCTAACGCTTTGGCCACGCTGGTCGCCGACCCTGGCTTCTCTAACTTCGCCAGAATACGTGCTCTGGTGGGGTCGAGCACCGCCAAAGCAACCACTGGTTCCTCGATCACCACCAAGTCTTGCATTCCTTTAGCATGCTATTGACAGTAATTTTTGTCAATAGTGATTGGCCGCGTATATTCGTAATTGCTGCCAAATCGTCGCTAGCCGGCTTTTTAGTCAGAAATTGAGCTGACTAACATGACACTTGTAGAAGTTAATGCACTGCATTAACTTGTCGTGGCATGCGCAAATCGCTCTTGAGTACTCGAATATCTAGCTAGGAGTTCACCGCAATGGAATTCGGCCTATTTAGCAACGGCTATACCCCCGGGCCAGCGGCCCACGACAGCGAGTCCGAGCACACCGAGCTCATGCGAGAAGCTGGCTTTGCGGTGCTCGCCGACAAGCACAACTGGAAATACGCCTGGTTCGGCGAGCACCACGCATTAGTCGAGTACAGCCACATGTCGGCACCAGCGCCGGTTATGGGTTGGGTCGCAGCCCAAACCGAACAGATCCACCTCGGGTCGGCCATTACAAGTTTCCCAACCACCAAAGAACACCCGGTCCGCCTCGCCGAACGTGCTGCAATGCTCGACCACATAACCGGTCAACGCTTCGAATTTGGCACTGGCCGCGGCGCCGGCAGCCATGAGCTGGCCACCTTTAGCGGTACTCGGCTCGACCAGACCAAAGCCATGTGGAACGAGGTAATCCGCGAGATCCCGCGGATGTGGGAAGTAAAGGACTACACCTTCGAAGGCGACGGTTGGTCGGTCCCTACCCCGCACAACATTCTTCCAAAGCCTTACGGCAATGGCCATCCGCCGATCTGGATAGCTTGTGGTAACCCACAGACCTTTGAGATCGCAGGTTCGCTCGGAATCGGCGCCATCGCGTTCAACTTTGAACCCATCCACAACCTCAAGGGGCGGGTTGCCGCCTACAAGGAAGGCGCCGAGAACGTGGTCGAACAAATCGGCCAGTACCAGAACAACAATGTGATGATGACCAACGCAGTCATCTGCCTCGAAGATCGCGCCCGCGCCCGCGAAATCGCCATGGCGAAGGGCCGCGGCTACCTAGTCACCATGGTGAACCTCTACCACGACTCGATGCCACAATCACCTGACGCAATAGTTTGGCCCGATCCACCCACCGACGTGCCGTGGACCGAAGAGCTTCTCGATATGGCGATCGAAGGTGGCTATATGTTGTGCGGATCGCCCGAAGAGGTAGCCGAGCAGATCATCGCCTACCAGGACGTCGGCTGCGATCAACTCGTTTTCGGGTTTCCCATCGAAGGTATGGAGCACGATGAGATCTCGGAGATGATCGAGGTTTTCGGCCAGAAGGTCATCCCCGAGTACGACAAGGATCCCGTGCACAGCACAACCCGCTATCGCGAGAATGCAATCCGGCAATACCCTGACTTCGAACACCCGCTACCCGACGGCCTCGAAGTATCGGTCATTCCCGATACCGCCATTTTGCCACTCGACTCCTGAGTGAGGCGAGATGCCGGCGGCTCCGAAACCAAAAGTCGGCTGCTCGCCGAAGCGGCGAGCCTTATGGCCAGAAATGGTATCTACCAGGTAACCAACCGCGAGATCATAGAGGCAGCCGGACAAAGGAATACCTCGGCGCTTAGCTATTACTTCGGTTCTCGCGACGCGCTGCTGCTAGCCATCATCGCCGTGCACGGCCCGCCGCTCGATCAGCACAGAGGGCAACTTGGTATTGGGATCGATGCCGAATCTCCAACCGACGTCCTCATCGCCACCTTGCTAATTCCTTACGGTGGGTGTCTATTCTCGGCCTCGGGTCGCGACTATGTGCAAATCATCGACCAGCTTCGCGGGCAATTCGGGGACTGGCGATCAGGTCCTGCGTCCAGCGAAACCAATCTCCAGCGAGTGCTGCAACTCATCGGCGATAGGCCGGCCGATTCACTACCTGAGATCCGCCACGAGCGTCTGATCGCAATGATGACCCTCATGACAGCGATGGTTGCCGATCGAGCTCGAGCAATCGAGGCTGGCCAGGCACCCACAACTGGTCACGAGCAATTCCTAAGCAACCTTGTCGCCATGCTGGTTGGAGTCATCGAGACCCCAACCAGATTGCTAGGAGTCGCGCAAGAAGCGCCGCAGGATCTTGCCGCTCGCTGACTTCGGGATCTCATCGATGAATTCGACCAAACGAATCTTCTTGTAACTAGCCACTCGTTCAGCGACGAACTCGATGATGTCGTCTTCGGTAGCCTCGGCTCCGGGTTTTAGCGCAACGAAAGCCTTCGGGAGTTCACCCGCCTCGACCTCGGGAATCCCGATCACCGCAACGTCGGCCACCGCATCGTGGGTGATGATGAGTGCCTCGAGTTCGGCCGGCGGAACTTGGAAGCCCTTGTACTTGATGAGTTCCTTGACCCGGTCGACGATGAACACGTTGCCGTTCGCGTCGATTCGTGCCACGTCACCCGTGTGCAACCAGCCATCGGCATCGATGGTTTCATCCGTAGCCTCAGGATTGTTTAGATAGCCCTTCATGACCTGAGGGCCGCGCACCCAGAGTTCGCCGTCGGAATTGATGTCTTGGTCGTTTCCGTCGGGGTCAACGAAACGACACTCTGTGTTCGAGATGGTGACACCCGAGGACCCAGGCTCGTCCTTGTCGACCGGCGTGCAGTGACTGACCGGCGACAACTCGGTCATGCCATAAGCCTGAACCACGGGGCAACCAATCCGTTCGGCCGCTTCTTGCGCTAGTTCAGCACCCAGGGGTGCTGCGCCGCAGACGATCAGGTTGAGCGAAGAAATGTCGTGTTCGTCTACCACTGGATGCTTCGCTAGTGCCAGAACCATCGGGGGCACTGCAAAGAACTTGGCGATCTTAAACTCGTTGATTAGTTCCAGAGCACGAACCAGATCGAAACGCGGCAAGCTTATGACGGTCGCCCCATTCGCTAAGCCGTAGTTCATCAACACCTGCATTCCGTATATATGAAAGAACGGAAGCACTGCCAGAATCGCGTCGCCATCGTCGAAGTTCACAGCGTGTTGACACTGCGCAAGGTTGGCCACCAAGTTCCGATGGGTGAGCATCACCCCCTTGGCCAAGCCGGTGGTGCCCGACGAGTAAGGCAATACAACGACCTGCTCGGCGACGTCTACTTCGACCTGGGCGATGGGGTCACCAAAAAGTTCGGACAACGAGGTAGCACCATCGGCAGAACCGATTGTCACAATCTCGGTAATCCCAGTCCCCTCGATCGCTGCCTGTGCTAGCGGCACACCGTCGGGAAAGGTCACGAACAACACCGCGCCGGAATCGCTGAGTTGGTGACGTAGCTCGTCGGGGGTGTAGGTCGGGTTAAGAGTTGTAACGGCCACGCCCGCAACCGCCGCCCCATGAAAAACGATCGGAAACTCGGGCAAATTCGGGGCCATCAGGGCGATCACATCGCCGACACCGAGCCCCCGTGCTGCGAAGCCACCTGCTAAAGCGTGAATTTGTTCACTCAACTCGCGATAGCTGTACTCCGTCCCGCTGGCACCGCAGCGCATGGCAACACGATCAGGTACCTCGGATGCTCGTCGAAGAACGAACTCGGTAATGGTGACGTCGGGGATCTCGACCTCGGGCAGCGGGCTGGTGTGGATGATTGCCATGAACGAGATTCTGACAGATTTAGCGGTCGTACGGGTGCTGCAACAAGGAAGGATCGAGTGCGTGATAGTCGCCAGCCTCAGCGGTGAACACCGCCTCATAGGTATGAAGCCCGCTCGGTTGGTCGAGGGTTCCGGCTGCGATCGATACATGATCGGCCTTGTCGGCAGCTCGCCAGAATAGAGTCGACCCGCATTTCTCGCAGAACCCGTACTGCACGGTCGGCGTGGAATCCCACCACCGCAATGTACTGCTCTCGATAAAGGAGATCTCACTCACCAAGGCTTGAGTTGCAGCCATGTAGTGGCCGGTCACCCGGCGACAAACCTCACAATGGCAGTTGGCTACCGCTCGCAGCTCACCATCAACCCGGTACTGCACCTTCCCGCAGGCGCATCTTCCAGTTCCAGAATTATTTGACATAGCTGCCTATTCTCGCACATGGACTCCTAGCGGCCTGTCCGGTTGTTCCGGTTAGTATTTTTGCGGCTCCTCAGTTGCGCCGTTTTCGCTGCTCGTGCCGGTTTGGGGCAGACTGCTGCGATGAACTCGTTCGATGTAAGTATTGAAACCATTCGAGCCCGGCGAGGCAAGAAGTGGACCGCGTATGGCCCCGACGTTCTAGCGGCGTGGGTCGCCGACATGGACTTCGAGCCAGCTCCGGCGATTCTCACAGCCACACAAGGCGTTCTCGACCGCTACGACTTCGGCTATCAGTTCTTCCTTGACGACGAGCTTGTAATCGGTGCCCTAGCTCGCTGGATGGACCGTCAACACAACTGGAAGATCGACGAGTCATCAGTGACGTTATTTGGCGATGTGCTTCAGGCACTGGTCGCCTTTATCAACCTCTACAGCGAGCCCGGCGACGGCGTTGTACTACAGACCCCGATCTATCCGCCCTTCATCGAAGCGGTGGTAGGAACTGGCCGAACGATCGTCGACCATCAGCTCAGCTCGGCCGACACCGGCTACCAACTCGATATCGATGCATTGGCAGCTCTCATCGACGACCGCACTCGGATCCTGATGTTGGCCAACCCTCACAACCCGACCGGGCGAGTGTTCTCCCGCGAGGAACTCACCGGACTCGGCGAGTTGGCAGTAAAGCACGACCTACTCATCTTGGCTGATGAGATTCACGCCGACCTGATATGGGACGGTACCCATATTCCGTTCGCCACCATCGACCCTCGCTTCGAAGAACGCTGCGTCACGCTCACCTCGGCGACCAAATCGTTCAACATCGCAGGCCTTCGGGTGGCAGCTGGCATCATGGGTAGCCCGGCGATCAAGGAGCGCTTCGAAACCTTTCACAGGTTCTTTTGGGGTGGCGTCAATTCAATGGGTGCCGAGGCGACCATCGCTGCGTGGACCGAATGCGACGATTGGCTCGATGGACTACGAAGCCAGCTCCTCAAGAACCGCCAGACTGCGGTCGAGCGAATCAATGCAATGCCTGGACTCAGCACTGTCGCCCCCGAAGCAACCTTTCTGCTCTGGATCGACTGCAGCGAGCTGATCGAGATGGGCGTCACCGACCGGCCGTTCCGATTCTTCGTCGACAACGGCGTTGCCTTGAACAATGGGCACGACTTTGGGCCGCACGGCACGAGCCACGTGAGGCTCAACTTTGCTACCAGCGAGGCCGTTCTGGGCATGATTCTGGACAAGATGGAAGCGGCAGTCTCCTAAACGACCGCGTACCCTTTAGATCTTCGCCCTCAATGCCAACCTTTGCCGAACAAACCGCTGTCCATGCCGACGGTGCTGACAACTATCGCACCAGCTTGGTCGAGGGCTGGGATATCGGTTCGGTAACGAACGGCGGATACGTACTTGCGCTCGTCGTTCGAGCGATGCTCGACGCGGTCGATAAGTCCGATCCTGTGTCGGTAAACGCGCACTACGAACGACCTGGGTATCCGGGACCCGCAACGATTCGCATCGAACGGGGTCGACAAGGTCGAACCCTTTCGACCGTCGGAGCGGTCTTAATCCAGGACGGCAAAGAGGTAATTCGTACCATGGGGACGTTCGCCAACACCGAACAGATGGAGGGCCCGGAGCTAATCCTGGCCAATCCACCGACTCTGTCTCCGAGAGATGAGTGCGTGCGCGCCGTCCGCGAGTCGCCAGACAGCTTCTACCCGCCACCTTTCGTCGACCGATTCGATATTCGTCACGACCCCAAGTACATCGGTTTTGCTTCGGGGAATCCGGCGGGTGAGCCAACGATGGGAGGCTGGCTGAGCCTGCTCGACGACGAGCCTCTCGATGCCGTTGCGCTGACGATGTTCGCCGATGCATTTCCTCCCACCATCTTCAACACCGACCTACCCGTCGGCTGGGCGCCCACCATCGAGCTAACAGTTCACTACCGACAACGAGCTATTTCGGCCGCAGTCGCCGGGATCTACTCTTCAAAGTTCATCTTCGGCGGACTATTCAGCGGTGACGCCGAACTCTGGGACCTCGAGGCAGGCCTATTGATCGAAGCCCGCCAAATGGCCCTACTACCAGAGTTGGGCCCACGTTAGAGACAGAGTTTCTGGAACGCGTTCAACTCGATTCAGATACGCTGCCGGTCGTGGGTCAGCCACTGCATTCAGAAGCCAAAGGGCTAGGAGAACGCGGTGTTCTGGCCCGTTCGAGCACAGTGGCGGCTACCTGGGCTCTGTTCTTTGGCTTTGGGATGGTCATGGTCGGCAATGGCCTTCAGGGATCGTTGCTAGGAATCCGATCCGAAGCTGAAGGTTTTGGTCTCGCAGTGTCAGGCATAGTCATGGCCGGTTACTTTGCCGGATTCTTCGCTGGCAGCATCTACGCGGCTTCTGCCCTCAAGACCGTCGGGCACATCCGAGTCTTTTCTGCACTCGCATCGGCTGCATCGACCACGGTTCTAATCCATGCGGTATGGATTAATCCGGCGACATGGTTTGCGATGCGTTTTCTGTTCGGGATCTGCATGGCTGGCATCTACGTTGTCGTCGAGTCATGGCTGAACGAACTCGCTTCCAACGAGACGCGCGGTCGATTGCTCTCTGTGTACATGGTGGTGTCGATGGGCGGAATCGTGATCGGCCAGTTACTTCTAAACGTTGCCGATACCAATGGCTTCACGCTGTTCATTCTTGCCTCGGTTCTTGTTTCGCTAGCACTGGTTCCGGTATCGCTCTCGGCTACGACCGGTCCTCGTATCGCTTACCCTCAGCCAACCTCGCTAATGGAGGTCTGGCGAATCGTTCCCACGGGAATAGTCACCTCGTTCTTTGTGGGAGCCTCCGCCGGTACCGTCATGGGAATCGGAGCGGTATACGCCGCCAATATCGGCATGGAGGCCGGGAGGATCACCATCTTTCTAGCGGCTCCGATGGTTGGTGCTATCGCTGGCCAGATCCCGATCGGTCTAATTAGCGATCGCGTTCCGCGCCGCACCGTGATCTTGGTTGTCAGCCTGTTCGCGACACTGTTCGGATTGGCGCCTTTGACGCTTTCTCCCCGCAGCGACCTGGTAATTGTTGCGATGTTTTTTGTCGGAGCGACGGTTTTTCCTTTGTATTCACTAGGGATTGCCTATACCAACGACTGGCTTTTACCGGAACAAATCGTCGGGGCCAGCGCGGCGCAGGTGCGTGTCAACGGGACAGGAGCCGTTTTCGGGCCGGTCGTAGCCGCGATACTCATGTCGATTGTTGACCCACAGATCTTCTATTGGGTCATCGCAGCCAGTACCGCGGTCATCGCAGTTTGGGTGGGCTCTCGGATGTTCGTCGAGGATGCTCCGCCGCTCGACCGCCAACGCGACTACGTTCCTTTCCCGGCGCGCGCATCGAGCGTTGCAGCAAACCTCATACCGCGCCGCCGCCGCGACAAGGGTTGGCCAGAACAGCCAGTTAGTCCGGACACAGATGCTTAGCTCGAAGCTACGCCCGAAGTGACGTACTACTAGATTGCACCCAGATGAGTAGTCCGACGGTGGCCAAAACCGAAGCCCTTGCGAAATACACCCAGCTCGAAGGGGTCACAGCGATCGATGTTGGGAGTGGTGCCGGAGCGCTCGTCCGCTTTATGCGAACCCGAGGGGCGGCCTCAACCGGGGTCGAGTGTGGCGAGGCCATGCAGAAACTCGCGCTTGCAGCCGATCCAGACAATCCGGAATCATATGTCGACGGCGTAGGCCAGGATCTTCCGTTCGACGACGATTCAGTCGACCTTGTCGTATTCTCGTCGTCGCTGCATCACGTTCCAGAACAAGAAATGCTGAACGCACTTCGCGAGGCCCACCGAGTTCTTCGAACAGGCGGAACGCTCTTTGTCTCTGAGCCCAAGCCAGAGGGCCCAAGCTTTAAGGCCTGCATACTCATCGACGACGAGACCCACGTTCGCGGGCTTGCCCAGCAGGCGCTTCTCGATGCCACAGAGCTCGGTTTCGAAATCGAGACCGACACCACTTACGACACCGAATCGACCTATGCCGATGCCGAGGCCTGGTTGTCCAACATCGTAGGAATTGACCCCGACCGAGCAGCGAAGGTCGCGCAGACTCGCGAAGCCTCGATTGCGCTATTTCACCAGTACGGGAATCAGCGCGGCGACATAGTCGCCTTTCAGCAGTCGATGGCGCTAAAGGTGTTTCGCAAAGCCTGATGAAGTATCGCTACTCTTAGCGCTACGACAGATCTGCCAGATCGCTTGCAACCACATCCTCTGCGGCCGCCGTTCATCGGCTGACGCGGACATGTACAACCAAAGAGAGCTAACCGTGAAAATCCTTTTCGCCGATCAGATCCCCAAAGAGTTTCGCGACCAACTCGTCGAGTCTGGGCACGAGGTTTGCTTCTCGCCAGACCTCAATGCCGATACCCTCGCCGACAACATCTCCGACAATGGAGTGCTGGTAGTTCGCAGCACCAAAGTGACTGCGGCGACGATCGAGGCGGGCGAACATCTGAGCCTGATTGTTCGGGCCGGGGCGGGCACGAACACCATCGACAAACAAGCCGCGGCCGATCGCGGCGTGTACGTAACCAACGTTCCGGGCAAGAACGCTATCGCCGTCGCCGAACTGGCGATGGGACTACTGCTCGCGATCGACCGGCGGATCGCCGACAACGTCGTCGACCTCAGAGACGACCGGTGGAACAAGAAGGTTTACTCCACTGCCGATGGCCTCTTCGGAAAGAACGTCGCGATCATTGGAGTTGGGGCCATTGGCTTGGCATTCGCCGAGCGCGCTCGGGCCTTCGGGATCACGCCACACGCTCTCCGCAAGGACGGGCGCAGCAGCGACACCGAGAACAAAATTCGGGCAGCCGGAATTCGTCTTGTCGACAGCGAGGACGAGCTCTTATCGCTAGCCGATGTCGTATCTCTGCACGTCCCCGCTTCGCCCCAAACCGTCGGCATGGTCGACTCAGAGTTCTTAGCCCGGATGAAGCCAAACGCAATCCTTCTCAACACGAGCCGGGGTGAAGTCATCGACGAGGCCGCCCTGATAAATGCGCTCGACAACGGCCTTCGCGCTGGTGTCGACGTGTATTGCGACGAGCCTTCGTCGGGCAGCGGTACTTTCACGAGCAAACTCGCTCAACACCCAAATGTTGTCGGGACCCACCACATTGGCGCATCGACCGATCAAAGCCAGAACGCGACATCGACTGGGGTAGTCGCTGTAATCGACGCCTATGGCGACGGCAGAGTCTTCAACTGCGTAAACATGCAAGATTCCGCTGAGGCGACCGCCTCTTTAATCGTTAGACACTACGACCGGGTTGGAGTGCTTGCGCAAGTGTTCGCCGTTCTGAGACGCTCGGGTATCAACGTCGGTGCTATGGAGAACAGCATCTTCGCTGGGTCCAATGCTGCTGTTGCCACCATCGACATTGCTGGCGCGCTCGGCGAGGACGTCCTTGAGACCATTGGACAGATCGACGAAGTGATCCAGGCCAGCGCTTGGAAGCGTTCGTGACCCGGCCGCTCTTTGGCGACTTTCTCCCCCACATTGTCCGGTCGAGCTGGGCCGAGCAGGTCATAACGGGTGCATACGACGCTGTAAGCCCCGCCGAACGCCATCGCCTGACAACCGAAAACCCCTTCAACTATCTCAATGTCACCCGCTCGCCGGGCGATAACCCCGACGGCGACGAGGATATCGATACCCTGCTGTCAAACGGCAGAGCTTCGCTCGATCAGCTATTCGCGGTAGATGCATTCGAGCCGCCGAGCCACCCGAGCCTGCTGATATATCGCCTGCGTCTTGGTGATCACTCTCAGACGGGCGTGGTTGGGCTCATGCCTGTCGAGGCATTGAGCGACGGGCGAATTCGCAAGCATGAGGGAGTGAGGCCTTCACGGACCGAGCTTCTCGCTCGCCATCTAGAGGTGGTTGGGGCAGCTTCGAGTCCGGTTGCCTTGTCGCACCGACCCAACGTCGCGATGCACCAACTGATCTCCGAGATCGAGTCGACGCCACCGAGCCTCGACGTCGATGCCGGAGGCGTGCACCAAACCGTTTGGCGCACGACACTGGCCCAAGGCGATCAGCTGCGCGAATTATTCGCCGGGGAAATCTTGTACATTACCGATGGTCATCACCGGTCCGCTGCCACCGAGGTTGCGGCGGCTCGCAACGGTACGACAACCCCTTTCGGGTCGATGCTCGCGGTAAGTTTCCCGGCCGAGCAGCTCCGAGTCTTGCCCTTTCACCGCCGGATCGCCCACTCAAACGGGCTGACCTCCCAAGAATTGATCTCAGCGATTGGGAAGGTGGCCGAGGTCAGCGAGCTCCGCGAAGGGTCGAACAAGCGCCCGGTGAACCCGGGCGAAGTGACGCTCTACGTCGACCACCATTGGCACTTGGTGAGCCTCCCCGATGGCAGAACCGATCCAGTTTCCAAGCTCGACGTCACGATGCTTCAAGAACTGATCTTGCGACCAATCTTAGGAATCGTCGAACAGAACTCCGACCCCGCCCTCGAGTTTGTTGCCGACCCGGTCGGCATCGACGAACTCGTCCGCCGCTGCGATATCGATGGCGGCGTTGCATTCGTCGTGGCAGCGACCTCTGTCGAGCAGATCATGGAGGTCGCCGACTCGCACGAATTGATGCCACCGAAGTCGTCATACTTCAACCCGAAGCCGCGCTCTGGCGTATTTCTTCGGGTACTCGCCGACGAGTAGATGCCAGTCGCGGTGCGCTCTTTGCTTTAGTTCTGCTGAGCTGCGTCGAAGATGGCACACCGGCCGTCGCGGATAAGGCTGGCCACCTCGGGTTCCGCTCCGATCAACAGATGTGCTGGCGCGCTGTCGACATACTGTGGCCAGTCGATCGCTGGGTCTGAAATTGGTGATCCGGTTCGGGCAAAGCTCGCCCAGGCTGTCTGAATAAAGTCAGCGACGCCTGCGTCAACTTCATTGAAGACTTCGGGCACACCTACAACCGACTGCGGATTGCCGAACAGGTAGACCACTTCGGCACCGTGAGTCGCCCCAAGGCCAAACGGTGTATCGACACTGCGATGAACAAACTCGTATGTGTAGACGGTGGTGTCGTCGAAGGCCTCGTTCGCAAATCGAACGGCGGGGCACGCAAACCTAGAATCGGTGAAGAACGTCGCCAGTTTCGTAGCGTTGTCCTCGATTATCTCATACTGCGAGAGCAACAAGTCCGCCTCTTGTTCACTGCCCAACGACGCCAAGAGCTCGTCTCGAAACTCGCTATCGGATGGTTCATCTTGTCCGAAGGTGAACAGCGTGCCCTCGTCGAGGTTCGAACCAAGTAGCAGCGGCACGGCACCTAGCTCGTCGGTGCGGGCCAACGAGAACGCAGTTCGATCGAGCAGGGCTCCGTCGGCTATTACTCCGAAGTCGACAGCGGCGGTCTCGGACGCATCGAGTATTTGCTGGACCGAGAGAAGGGTGAGGCAGTCCGTGACATTGCGAGCATTCGCGCATCGGGTCTGGGCAATCCACTCGTCGGCCATCCCGACGGCTTCGTCGATGGTCTGGAACCGGTCGCAGCCGCCGCCACTCTGCATGATGGCTCGATGGAACAACCCGCTCGAAGCATCGGCAGCAAGATGAGCGCACACCGAGAATGCACCGGCAGACTGTCCAAAGATTGTGACATTGGAAGCATCGCCCCCGAATTGGGTGATATTGCGTTGCACCCATTCGAGCGCCGCGATCTGATCTTGTAGTCCGAGGTTGCCGAATGGAGCAGCGCCCGCATCGCGAACGGTCTCGTCGGTGACCAGGAACCCCAACGCGCCAAGGCGGTAGTTGATGTTGACTACAACAACGTCCTTGCGGGCAAGATTACTTCCGTCATAGACGGCTGTGTGACCCGAGCCTTCGATAAAGCCTCCGCCATGAAACCAGACCATCACGGGCAATGAGTCGCCTCTGAGCGGCGCATATACATCGAGGGTCAGGCAGTCCTCGTCGTGAGGAGGCGCAGGAAAGAATTGTGTCGCTATACCAGAGTCGAGTTGGGGGCACGAGCTTCCGGCCGTCCGTGCCGTGAGGCGCTCCTCCCATGGCGTCGCGGGTTCAGGCGGTTTGAATCGTCGAGGCCCGGTTGGAGGGGCCGCATACGGCACTGCGAGAAACGAGACCACGCCATCGTCTCGCCGCCCCACGACCTCGCCAAGGTCGGTAGTGACGAGTCGAGGACTACCGACTCGCCCGGGAGTGGTAGTAGCGGGTACGACAGTGGTGCTACTTGTCGTTGTCGAGGTAACCAAAGGAACGTCGCCAGCATCGACCGGAGCGGTAGTCGGAACCGTTTCCTCTGGTAGCAGGGTCAATTCTGGATCGATATCGGGTGCGCATGCCGTCGCCATGAGTAGCAACAGCATGAACAATGCAACCACGCCGCGAGTATTGGCCATAAGACGCACGCCTCGAAGGTAGCGGCCAATCCGCCCGATTTGTTGCCGCGCCGAATATGACTAGGCGTCAGCCCTCTCATTTTGATGAGAAGCCGGTACAACTGTCAGGTGTCGAATCAAGCAAAACGTCTTCTCAAAGGTCCATTGGGCTTTACGATGCCGCTTCTCCTTTTGCTCGGGGCCTGCGCCAACTCACCGATCGATTCGAGTGACTCCTCGGCGGGAGGGTCAGCAGAGACCAGCTCCGGCGCGACTGATCTTGACGACAACGACTCTCCGGGCGAAGAATCGGCTGCCGCTACCAATCCGGACGAGCAACCTGAACAAGCGGGTGAGCAAGAACCCTCCGACGATGAGCGGAGCGACTCGACAACAGCGGCCACCACACCTCCACAGCAACCGGCAATAGAGAGTCTCGAGGCGCTTTTCCCCCGCGAGGAGGAGGTCCCTCCCCAACTGACGACCCAACTTTCCTATGCCAGCCTGGAAGAACTTGAACTCCAACGGCAGGACAATCCGCCGATAAAGCGCTGCGACCAGGCTCTAACACCAACATCGATCGCTACTGACGGAAATGGTGAGTCGGCGGGCCAACGCTATGAGTACGACGACGGGACAAAAACTGCGACCGTGCAGATCTGGCTTTTCGAGAGCCCGGTCGACGCGGCGACGGCCATGGATTCGGTGGCTGAACTGCGCTGTGAAGGGGTTGATGTAGGGACGGTTCAGCTCAACGGAATCAGCTTTGCGCAGCAAGACTTCGCCATCGCAGCGCCGCTGCCGGCCAGCGCCACGCCGGGCGCGGATCGAGCCGAAGCGGCCCATTTTGAACGCAACCTCACCAGCAGCGACGACGCCCTGATCGTCTTCGAGGAACTGTTCTTCGAGCAGTTCGGCCCGGTGGTGGTCTTCTCGGGCTTGCGCGAGATCGGTAGTGGCGATGGCGAGCGACTCAGCGCCGACACAGCAACAATGGTGTTGCACCGTCGTACCGCCGAACGAGTCCTAGCGGCGTTGGGCCGGAGCCTTCCCGATCCGCCCGCCTCGACGCTTCGGTCAGCAGCGACAGCACTGGTCGGCATCGATATCGCACCCGGTATTTACCGTTCAACCACGATCGATGCCTTCTGCGTGGTTCGTCGCCTGACCCATGTCGACACCGAACTCGCGAGCCAGATCGCCGTGGTTACCTGGGGTGCAGGCGAGCAAGGAGTTCTACAGATCCTGGCGAGCGATGGGGCCATCGAGACCCAAGACCAATGTGGAACTTGGGAGTTGATCGATCTCGAATCGTCGCCAGCCTCCGCCGTAGATAACGCCGCGCCGGGAACCCTTATCCTGAACGTCGATATCTCGCCCGGCACAGTGGTGGTGACATCGCTTGGTGATTGCACAGTGCGACAATTATCGGGATTCAGCGGTTCGCCCAGCGATGTTCTCGACGAAGTGCTCGTGACACGAGGTGAGCGCTACGAGTTTTTGCTCAGCGATGAGGCTGGCGTTTACTTGTCGGTGGGCTGTCAGCGATAGAGCCCTGGCTCAAGGCCTTGCAATACCGCAGCCAACCTGGTGTAGACCGGCACACGAAAAGCGACGACCTCGTCGAGGAGGTCGCGCATTGTTGTCCACTTCCAATCGTCGAACTCCTCAGGCGGCAACGACCCTAGAATCTGCTCGACTTCGCCGATTCGGTCGGTTCCAACTCGAACTATGAACCATTTCTGGACTTGGCCTCTGCTCAAGCGCTTCGGCGAGCGAAAGCGGGCGGGTATCTCATAGCCCAACCATTCGGGAACCTCGCCGACCAAGTCGACCAAGCTCTGACCGATGCCTGTCTCCTCTTCGAGTTCGCGCCACATGGCCTCAACGGGTAGCTCTTCAGAATCGATGCCGCCCTGGGGCAGCTGCCATGAATCGCCTGAACCCACTCGTCGAAAGGCTAGGACTCGATCGTCGAGATCGAGCACCGCCACGCCAGCGTTGGGTCGAAACATATTTCCGGGATCTGCCTTTGCCACCGAAAGCTCCTCGAGATCGCCGTGTGGTAACGCTACCGGCTCTGGACATCTCCCACGTGCTCCCAGCTATGACGACCGGGAGCCTGTTCTACCTGCCTATGATGCGTTCGCATCCATCGAAGTCATCCAGCGAATTGCCAAAACAGACATCGACCCCGGTATTTCCGATGAGCTTGTCGGCCCCGCCTCCACCGACGATCAGGTCGCGCCCAGAACCGCCGTTGACAGTGTCGTTGCCAGCGCCAGCACAGATTATATCCTTTCCTCCGCCGCCATCGATGAGGTCGTCGCCAGCGCCGCCCACAATAACGTCTCGACCCTTTCCACCGCGCAGCACATCAGCAGCCGAGGTGCCGAGGATCGTGGCGTACTCACCACGACACATCGGCCGATCGATTACTGCAAATATCCACTCACTGTTGGGACCACCAGCCGTAACCTCAGCGTGGGCGCCGTAACTCGTGCCACCACCTCCACAGCGAATATCTGGGGCTTCGTCAGCTAGGAACAACTCGCCGGAGACCACGGCAACAACTCCAACGGTTCCATCTGTCGTCGCAGTTACCGGGCCACCGCTATCGCCACTACACGTTCCCGCCCCAGTGGTGAGATCGGCTGTGTGAGTAAGGGAGACCCTGTCGAGAAGACCATCGAAAGCACGGGCCAAGGTCTTGATAGCTTTGTCACCGACGAAGCGGGTCTCGCCCCGTCGCAATATCGCGCCTTGGCCACAACCAAAACAACGGTCGCCATAGCCGAACAATTCGGCAGCGGCGTTGTTGCGCGCTGCCGAGCGTCGGGTACTCAGAGTCACCGGAGCGACTCCTGGGTCGCGAGAAAGCTTGAGCAGAGCCAAGTCGGAGGGCACCCGGTCAAGGGTTGACGAACTGCTTCGGTAGTCGGGGTGCACGACGATTTGGTCGATCGCTATGCCATAGCTAGAGCGTAGGTTCCGGGCGTCTGTGACACCTAGAAAGACCCGACCTGATGCTTGAGTACCCGCCGTTTGAACACAGTGAGCTGCGGTGAGTACCCAGCGCTCAGCAATGAGGCTGCCGGTACAGGCAGTGCCGTCGACCAGAACGTAGCCGACCCAGTCGAGAGCTCCAGAATCGACTTGTTCGGCCGCTCCGACGAGGCGGCCCCGCTCGCCTTCCTGGCTGGGCGCTGCGCCCACGGGGGCGACAAAGAACCCGACCGCGGCGAAGGCGATCAGGATAATAAGGGCGCGCTTAAGGCGCGAAGAGGCGTTCTGGCTGAGCTGTGGAACCACAAGTCGTCTGGTCGGCGGAAGCCATCCATCCTAAAGGAACAATTCCCGCTTCAGACATCTGACGGGCGATCGACTCCTCCGGCAATTCTCGGAGTCTGCTAGACAATTCGGGTGCCTGAACCAGCTATTGCCGGCAAGCCCCGTGAACTTGGATTCGATAGCAAGCGTCTGACTCGGATCAGTTCGCACTTTCGCGACTACGTTGACGACGGCCGACTCGCAGGGTGGTCCCTTCTGGTCTCGCGCCGCGGACAGGTCGCCTATAGCGACCATTACGGGCAGCGCGACCTCAGCACTGGCGCTCCGATCGAGAACGATACGATCTACCGGATCTATTCGATGACCAAACCGATCACAACGGTTGCCGCCATGATTCTCTACGAAGAGGGCGCTTTCGACCTCAACGACCCGGTCGAGAAGTTTATCCCATCCTTCGCCAACCAGCGGGTGTACCTCTCAGGGTCAGCATCGACCGCCAACACCGCTGGCGTCCTTCAGCCAATGGCTATCCACCACCTCATGAGCCATACCGCGGGCCTGACCTATGGGTTCCTGCACGCGCATGCAATCGATGAAATGTACCGCAACGCTGGCTACGAATGGGACTATCCCGCCGGTCATGACCTCGCCGCTTGTTGCGATGATTGGGCTGGTTTGCCGCTGTTGTTTCAACCTGGCGACGAGTGGAACTACTCGGTCGCCAGCGATGTGCTGGGACGCATTGTTGAGGTGGCCTCGGGTATGACTCTCGACGAATTCTTTCGAACCCGCATATTTGAGCCTCTCGCCATGGATGACACATCGTTTTGGGCCGATACCGAAGAGCGCCAAGCGCGGCTGGCCACCTTGTACACGCGCAATCCGGCCGATGGGTCGGCCGTGCCAATCGATGCGATGGGCAAGGCTGCGCTTCACAAACCAAAGATGCTGTCCGGTGGCGGCGGCTTGGTTTCGACTATTGGCGACTACCACCGCTTTACTCAGATGTTGTTGAATCGGGGCGAACTGGATGGGGAACGTCTTCTCGGCAGTCGCACCGTCGATTACATGGCCATAAATCATCTCCCCGGAGGGCAAGACCTCCCAGCATACGGTCGCCCGATCTTTACCGAGACCGCCCACGCTGGCATGGGGTTCGGACTCGGATTCTCGGTCGTGATCGACCGCGCAGCAACGAAGCTGGCCTGTAGCGACGGCGAGTACTCCTGGGGCGGAGCGGCCTCAACAGGCTTCTGGATTGATCCCGCTGAAGAGATAACCGCGGTCTTCATGACCCAACTGCTTCCCTCGAGCACCTACCCGCTTCGGCCTGAGTTCAGGCAGTTGGTCTACCAAGCGCTGATCGACTAACAGACTGCGGAGACCTTGAATAGACCGAACCAGCCGACAAGGTGCGTGCATAAGCTTTAGGACCAAGGCACTCGATGCCGACACAACAGTATGGCCAGCGTGGACGAAAACTCGTTCCCATCGAGATGGGACCGTCGCAGACGAACACTTCACATCATCGATATCGAGAACTTGGTCGGCCACGACCACGCTCTCGGTGACCGCTTCGCGTTCGAGCACGCGCTCGCGTCGTACGCCGCCGCGAGTCAGATGAAAGCGGGAGACCAGGTGATGGTCGGGTGTCATCCAGGTCTAGCGTTCATCGCTCAGAACACGCTCGGCAGTCGCGGTCAGATTTTCACTGGCCAGGGCACCGACGGCGCCGACGAAGCGCTGCTCGCAGCGGCCGACGTCGCATTCATCGCCCGGCGCTACCACCTGGTATCAATCGGCTCTGGCGACCACATATTCGTCGAGTTGGCTGGCGAACTATTAGCTCGAGGTGTCCAGGTGATGGTGGTGGCTCGTCCAGAACGCCTCTCTGGGCAACTCCGCGACACCGTGGCCAGAGTTGAATTTCTCGATGACCAGATTTCCGGAGCGGCATAGTAGTCCGCTGCTGCGCAACCATCGTCAGTCGACCCACTCTGCTGCTCAAGAAGTGAGATTTCATTAGTATCTTGTCAAGATGGCTGAACCGAACAAAGCAAAGGTCGAGGGGCTATATCGAGCCGGCGTTGAGGCGATAGCGACTATCACTTCGACTTTCGGCGCCGACGAATGGGCCAATCCGGCCTGTGGGGATTGGAGCGCGGCCGACACCGCTCGTCACCTGGTCGCGGTAGCCAACTGGTACCACGACTGGCTGGACCGCGCCCTTGCTGGTCGCTCGGACGCACCGTTTGGCGAAGCCGAATTTGATTCTCGCAACTCAGCTGGAGTTGCGGGCTTGCAAGACATCGACGGCCCCGAAGCGGTTGTACTGTTTTCGACTCGGGCGAACGAGTACCTCGATCGAGCGCTAACAGAGTGGCAGCTCCCCTTCGGATACCCGGCAGGCACGGTAACGGTCGGCCTCCACGTCGGCATCGCTGCGACCGAATGGCATCTTCACGCATGGGATCTCGCTGGCAGAACGAATCAATACTCACCCGCCGATCCCGCCGAACTACTAGTCGCGGCCGGGCTAGCCGTCGCAAAGACCAAAGGAGGGCTAGGCGGTCGGCTCCTGGCCCTTGGCGTACCTTTGGCTGCCAAACGGTCTCCTTGGGATACCTTGCTGAAGGAATCGGGTCGCCGCTGACCACGCTCCCCCTTGCAAACCCGGCACTCGATCTCACAGTTATGAACGAGATCCGTGGTATAGTTCAAATCTAAACTATCTTCGATTAGGGTTGACAATGAAGGACATTATTGAGAGCTTTCAACTCGGTCCACAATGGCCGACCTTTGATCCCTTCCTATTCTGTGCCCATCACCTCGACTCTTACCCGCCGGGCAACGCCGACCTCGGGCCTCAGGCGTCGCTGCACGGTCGTCAACTCGGAAGCGATTTCGACAACCTCGACGGCTGGCGCATGTATCACGGGCTGACCGTCCCCGGGTTTCCCCAACACCCTCACCGCGGCTTCGAGACTGTCACATACGTGCGACAAGGACTCATCGACCATACAGATTCGATCGGATCCTCCGCCCGCTTTGGTCGAGGCGACAGCCAATGGCTCACCGCAGGAAGCGGCATTGTGCACGCCGAGATGTTCCCGTTGACCGAGCCGGATCGCGCCAATCCGTTAGAGCTATTTCAGATATGGCTAAACCTGCCAGCGTCCAACAAGATGGTCGACCCATACTTCACCATGCTCTGGGGTGGTGATACCCCCGAGTATCGACACCACGACGAAGCTGACAAGAGCACAATGGTTACCGTAATCGCGGGCCAACTCGGCTCTGCGCTCGCACCGTCTCCGCCACCCGACTCGTGGGCGGCGACCGCCTCAGCCGACGTTGCGATTTGGCACCTCGTGTTCGATCCTCAGGCCGAGTGGACACTTCCACCTGCAAGTCACAACACCACATTGCGCACCATCTATGTTTTCAATGGTTCTTCGCTAGCGATCGGCGATGAGTCGCTGGCGCCCGGAAATGGCGCCGGTATTAGAAGCGATGTACCCCTCAAGGTCGTCGGCGGCGCTGATGGCAGCGAGGCAATGGTCCTTCAAGGAGTCCCGATTGACGAACCCATCGCTAGTCACGGCCCGTTCGTGATGAATACGAAGGCCGAGCTACAACAGGCCTTCAGCGATTACCAAGCATCGGGTTTTGGTGGCTGGCCATGGGCGACGAACGACCCGACACACGGCCAGAGCGATCGATTCGCAAAGTACGCCGACGGCCGAACCGAAACACCCAATCTCGGTGGAGTTACCTACAACCAGTGTGGGTAACTCCACCGAGATTGGGTGTTAATCGACTTCGACGTTGAGCAACTCTTGGTCGGCGGTCGGCCCGGTGAGGTCTATGACGGTTTCGATCGGTGGGAGTTCACCAATCGACATCATCTGCCATAGTCCGGCGCCGATTCGAGGGACGATCTTGAACAGCAGTTGTTGGCCGCCCGACATGTGCTCCCAGGCGGTGGGCTTGAGCTCGCCTAGATAGGTGGATTCGGCTGGAGAATCACTATTGCGTACTACTAGATGGAACCTTACGTTCGCGAGATCGCCGTCGTACCAGCCTTGAAACCGGGCTACCGCGGCATCGTCGACCGCTCGATGAAAGTGGGTTGGGCTATCGAGGTCAGCGTCATCGGAAAGCACCTGTGTTAGTAGCACATGGTCGCCGAGGGTAATTGTGCCATCGTCGAACAACTCGACTGATCCGAGTTGGCCAAGTGTGGCGAGAAGTTCGGAGGTCGCGACTGTTCGGCCAGCGATAAATGGCAATTCGACGCTCCTTCCGTCAGGAACACCGGGAGTTAGGACTGGCACCACTACCGGTGGGGGTGCAAGCGATGACTGCTGATCGGCCTCGTTGACTACCGTGGGGTTGACCGAGTCGGGAGCGGCTGATCCTTCGTCGGTATCGACTGTTGGAAGGTCTTCATTAGCTGCCGCATCCACGATTTCGTCAGCGTTAGCGTCGTCCTCGAAATCGTCTGGTTCGACAGACTCAGCAAGGCCCGCAGCTGGGGTGGGTTCGACCTCGTCGTCCAGCGTTGAAGACATGGCCTCGACAACTGTCGGGTCAGCAGCGGAGGCGACCCTATCGGCCGAAGGAATCCTTCGGATTAGCGAATCGGCACCACTTGGATCGGCGAATACCTCTAGGTCGACAACGGTTAGGTTCGGCGCAATCGACTCGACCTCACCTTGCACGCTACCCAAGTCGCAGAGGGTCACGATTACCATGCGTCGGCCGGGGTCGAGTGAGAGACGAACCTCGTTCGGGTTTAGATCGAGCAAGCGATCGACGAGAGCATCAACACTCTCGTGCATCTCTAGAACGTCGCGCAACGTTAGTTCGGTAAGCCAATCCAGAGTGGCTTGAACACGAGCGACGATTAGCTCGACATCGTTGGCGCCTGCCAGCACTACGGCGGTAAGCATCCCGGCCTGATCGAATGCCAGCACCGCTGGCTTATGGTCGTCGTCGCTGTTCTGGGGCCAAGCGGTGACGTTCACCATCGGCTCGCCGACTATTTGATCGAGGTGATCGTATACGACGGCGGCAACCGGGTCAGGAAAGCGGTCGACCGGGGTTAGCGTCACCAAATCGCCGTCACGGACTACGAACAGCCCACCATTGTCGCGTTGGTCGAAGGTCATTGGAGAATCATTACTCGCGGCCGTAGTGGCCCTCAGGTTGCACTTTAAGAAGGGGGAAGCGTAAGGAATCTTCTCATACAATTCCACATATCGAAAACACTGGATCCGGTTTTCCCAGAGAGCGCTCCCCCTAACGGCCGCGAAAGTCGTCGAGCTGGCGACGGTCGCGTTTGGTTGGTCGCCCTTCACCCGGCTCGCGCGTCGGTGCCCGAGCCGACCAAACCGTACGATCCCCGTCCACCGGCCGTGGGGCTGGCGGCGGCGACACGTCCACATAAGCCTCTGCAGCGAGCGTTGCCGACACTCGCTTTTCTAACAATTGCTCGACGATTACTTCGGTGATTCCGTGGCGGCGCTTAATACGCACCTCGTCGCCCTTAGTCACTCGCTTAGCCGACCGTGCCAGCTCGCCTGCGACATGGACATGGCCCGAGCTGCAGGCCTTCGCAGCTGCTGTTCGAGTTTTGAATAGGCGCACCGACCACAGCCACCGGTCGACGCGCAACCCCTCCGCCACAATCTACTCAGGGTTACTTTGGGCGTGGACCAAAGCTGCACCGACGATTCCAGCGCTATTGCGCAGTTTCGCTGGCACCACCTCGGCCTCAAGCTTGAGACGATCTGCGAACTTTTCGAACTTCGAGCTGACTCCACCACCGATTATGAAACGCTCGACCGACAAGATGCGTTCGACCTCGCCTAGGAAAACGTTGAGATTGTCGCCCCAGTCTTTCCAACTCAGGTCGAGGTCGTCGCGTGCTCTTGAAGACGCTAGGTCCTCGGCGTCGCGCTTACCGATCTTTAGGTGTCCAAGTTCGGTGTTGGGAACCAAGCGCTGGTTGCTAAATAGTGCCGAGCCAATGCCGGTGCCGAGGGTGATCATCATTGTCGTACCACTACATCCAACACCGGCGCCGAAGCTCATCTCGGCCACGCCAGCTGCATCGGCATCGTTGGTTACACGCACCTCGCCGGGCAACACGTCATTGAACAGTTTTGCAGCATCGACGCCCACCCATCGCTGGTCGAGGTTTGCGGCGGTCAGAGTCTTGCCGTTTCGGACCACTCCGGGAAACGCGCAACCGACAGGCCCTTTCCAATCGAAGTGCTTGCCGAGAGCCTTCACAACCTTAACCATCGACTCAGGCGTCGCCGGTTTGGGCGTAAGGATTCGGTATCGCTCGGCCAACTGTTCACCGGTAGCGAGATCCACCGGCGCAGCCTTCATACCGCTGCCACCGATATCAATACCGAGCGCAAGTTGTTGGGCTTCGACCATTCACCAAACTTACCGCTAATCCAGCCCGAGACATATCCGGTAGGCGGGGCCGCGTAATCCCCAAACCGGCGAACCGGTGTCAGATTTGGCGGTTGGGGCGGCCAAATCTGACACGGCTTGCGGTTAGTCGAGGAAGTCGGTCTCTTCGGTGGTGAGCTCCTCCCATAGCGGCTGGAATTGAAACCAGCCAGCGGATGGGTGTCCCGATTGGTCGTAACTGAACTGGGCAGACTCGTGGGGTACATGAAGCGGAGTTCCGACCGCTTCGGCCATGAGTTGTGACTGGCAAGCCCGTTCCATCGCAATAAACCACCAGGCGGCCTCGTCGACCGATTGGCCAACGGTGACAACACCGTGGTTCTGATGTATCAGAACCTTCTTGTCACCCAACGCATCGGCCATCTTGCGCCCCGAATTGGTGTTGAGCACGATCGCTCCGCCATCGTCAGCACACAACGCGACATCGTTGTAGAACATGCACGCGTCTTGGCTGATCGGGTCGAGTTGACGACCGAGAGTCGAGAAGGTTTTGCCGTACATTGCATGACAATGTGCGGCCGCCACCACGTCGGGACGGGCTTCGTGCAATTGCGAATGAATCGCGAAGGCGGCGCGGTTGAGCGGACCATCGCCCTGCACGACCTCACCGTCGTGGTTGACGAGAATCAGGTCGCTGACCTTCATGTAACGAAACGACTTACCGAATGGATTCACCCAGAAGTGGTCGAGCAACTCGGGGTCGCGCGCTGTTATGTGCCCGGCGACTCCTTCGGCAAAGCCGAGCCGACCAAATATCCGCAAAGCCCCAGCCAGTTTTTCTTTGCGCGCCCGCCGTTCCTCGGTGATTGATTCGGCCATCGATGGTGGGTTGGGTGAACCGTCGGCGTTCATCATTTCCTGGCTCGTAAGCTGTTCTGCGGTATCACTCATGAAACGTCTCAAATCTGTGGTTGTAGGTGAGAAAGATCGGACAAAAGCAACTATTGCTCCGCTCGTGATCAACAGTACGACATCGGCTCGCTAACATCACCTGCTCACATGTCGACTTCTCCCCCCTTCTCCCCTCCTAGTCTCTGATGGCTCGACGCATTACCTTGCGCAAGTGGCAGCGCGAAGCTCTCGAATCGTTCACCAGCGCCAATCCCGACAGCTACCTAGCAGTGGCCTGCCCAGGAGCTGGCAAGACAACGTTTGCACTGGCCGCATTGCGCCAACGACTGCGTGGCGAGGCATTGCCGATTGTGGTGGTGGTTCCGACTCAGCACCTCAAGCAACAGTGGGCGGAGGCTGCCGCCAGCTTCGGCCTGCATCTTGACCCTATGTGGAAATCCGATGAGGGCGCTATCGCAGGCGATATGCACGGCGTCGTTGTCACATACAGCCAGGCTTCGTCTTCGTGGCAGGCGCTAGCGAAGCTAAGTAAGGGTGGGATGGTGGTGCTCGACGAGGTGCACCATGCTGCCACCGAAAAAACCTGGGGCGACGGCGTCGCCAATGCGTTCGCCGGCGCCGATTGCCGCCTCCTGCTGTCGGGTACTCCATTTAGGTCGGACAACAACGCGATCCCGTTCGTCGAGTACAGCTTTGGCGACCACGGCGACGCTATCGCCGACTACGAATACGGGTTCGGGGAAGCGCTCGTCGACGGTGGCGTAGTCAGACCGGTTTTCTTCCCCCGCTTCGACGGACACATGGAGTGGATCAACACCCAAGGCGATGAGATCTCGGCAGGTTTTGACGACGAGCTACTGCGAGCGGAATGGGGGGCAAGACTTCGCACAGCCCTCAGCGTCGATGGTCAGTGGCTCTCCACCGTGCTCGACCACGCGAACGAACGGCTCCACAGCATCCGCCAACAACACAGCAACGCAGGTGGCCTAGTCATCGCGACCGATCACGAGCACGCACGCGGCATCGCCCAGATGATCGAACAGCGCTACAACATTACGCCCGCCGTTGCCCTGTCCGACGATCCGAACGCTAGCGATGTGATCAGCAACTTCGCAGCGGGCGACGGCGAGTGGGTTGTCGCCGTGCGAATGATTTCTGAAGGTGTCGACATTCCCCGCCTCAGACTGGCGGTGTTTGCGACCACAACCACCACACCCATGTTTTTCCGTCAGGCCGTTGGGCGCATCGCTCGCTGGACTCCAGGCCAACGTTCACAACGGGCCTATATGTACATCCCCGACGATGTTCGGCTTCGCTCTCATGCGATGACAATCGCCCAGCAGCGGCGCCATTCGATCGAGAAGCGCAACAGCAGTAACGCCGACGATCTCGCTGGCAGGCTCGACGACCGCAACGCTGTAGTCGATGCCGAGGAACAGATGTCGCTATTCTCGGCCCTCTCGTCGACGGTTCTGAGCGACAGCCCACCCGAAGACGGCATCGATCGGGCTGAAGACATTCTCGCAGCACCCGAGGATCTCGAGGGCTACCCAATCGATCTGCCACCGCCACCTCCTCTGCCCGGACGACAAGCGGGTGGCGTTCCGAGTGGGCTCGGAGATATTCGCACTCGTCGCGAGCACAAGCAGCGACTCCGCAACTTCAATACCGACCGGGTCAGGGAGATTGCGAGATGCACTGGTCTGAGCCATCAACAAGTTAATGGTGAGCTAAACAAGCGGGCCAGCATCACCAGGATTAACGAGTCGACAATCGCCGAACTCGAACTCCGCCTAAAATGCGCGGACGCCTGGTTAGAGGAGTTGTAACACCAACCGCGCCACCACCCACCGGACGGATTAGAGACGCCCGATTAGGGACGTGTCTGACACCGGGGGTTCGTGTCGGAAAGACCGCCAAAGAAACGCTGTGCCGACCAGGTGTAGCGACCCAGCGACGACGAACGCCCATCGAACCGATGTTGAGGTTGCCACAACACCGGCGAGCAGAGCTCCCAGGACGAACGAGGTGCGAGTGATCATTCGCGAAGCGATTGCGGTGCGTCCGAGGCGATCGTTCGGTGTATGGCGTTGAATGAAGCCGCGCCCGATCGACACCAGCACGCCGCCTGCTGCGCCATTTAGCGCCCAGACGACGATGAGCTGCCATTCGCTGGTAACGCCGCCAACTGCGATGACGGTAACGGCGGCGAGCGCCGCGGCGACCGTGATCACAATTCGTCTGGAGAATCGATCGGTAAGGCGAGCCGCCACCAGGGTGGCGATTGTTGCCCCTACCGCCGCGGCCGCCAGCACGATACCGAAGACGATCCTCGGGGCTTCGAGCACGTCGGTCACCACCAGAATGAGCAGGCTGAACGCCCCAGCAGTACCGAGGTGGAACACCGCGATGCCGAGAGTGAGAGGGCGTAGAAACGGTTGCCCTCCGATCCATCGCAACCCATCGCCCATCTCCGAACGTACCGAAAGTCG
>CBERPN010000019.1:0-30513 GCA_965524675.1 uncultured bacterium | reverse complement strand
GAACGTCAGCGCCTTATGCTTCTGACGCTGCTGGCTACGAATTGGGCCATGGTTCTTGAAATAGTTGAAGACGATCGAACATGACTCTGGGACAGCGGCACAATCGTGGTCGCCAACAATTCGGCGTACCCGTACCTGAATCTCAGTGAAGGAGTGACGCTCTTCGCCGGGAGTCCGTCCTAGTGAAATGCAAACGCTACCCGGTCGGCCCCCGCCATCGAGCGCACACTGCTGAAGCTCCCCACTCGCGACCAGCCCCGTGATAGCGACGGTGACATTCTGGCGATCGGCCAGGCCGGTCCGCGTCGACACAGCAATAGTCACCGGGCCCTGCAGTGGAGCATCGGGATCGAACTTGATTCTCTTCGACGCCAATCGGTCTCCGCTGGATCCGTCGAATAGAACTACCGAGCAGTTCGCCTTAGCGCAATCGACTCCACCGGGAAGCTGTCGGTTGACACCCGTGACTACCGTTGTCACATCGCTGGTTACCGGGCTAGTCGCGATTGATTGGCAGCCATCGAAAGACTGTGGGTTCTTCCCAGTGCATTGGAAGAGCTGAAGAAAGTCTCCCTCGGCTCCAGTGACGACCACTTCAATATCTTGGCCATCGACGAGGTGAAGCCGAGGGCTGACCGATATCGATGCTGGAGCTGGCGGCGGAACCGAGGGATCGAAGACGAGTTTTCGTGTCCCGATCACAGTGACGGCGTCTTCGACTACCGCTAGAACGCACCGTCCCTTTCGCTCACCACAATCGATTTGCGCTCCGTCGGGAGTCCTGATGACACGACGAACCCGAACCGCTGAGACTGAGTCGGGTCCGTCCATGTCCCAACCTGTTCCTTGCAAGACCGCGCACTGGTTACTCTGCACAGTCGATTCCGCGGTGCACTGCACGACGAGAAAGTGTCCGTACAAGTCGGTAACCCGAACCTCGACTTCTTGGCGGTTCACCAGTTTGGTCCGAGGGGCGACCCCCACCTTTGAAGGATCGGGAACCGGTGATTCTGGATTAAAGGTCAGCCGCTTGATGATGAGTTTGCTGCGAGGTTCGGTGAGTACTCGAATCTCACAAGCCTTAGCGACTGCGCCGCAGTCGGCGACAAACTCACCGCTGCCGAGCAAGCGACGGACTGTGGCATCGATGGTAAAGCTAGACGATTCGATGTGGCCCGAACGGACCTCACGGCAAATACTGCCGTCCGAAACGCACTGCTGAATCGAGAAATACCGGTCTACCGGCATATTGAGAAGTTTGATCTTTACAACTTCGTTGTGCTCGAGTCCTCGTTGTTTGAGCCTCACTTTAGGAATCGGCACTGGACCCGTGTCGGTGAAGGTCAGCGATCGGCGTTTACCAATCTGGCCGAACTCGTATGACCACGCATATACCTCACAGGCGCCTGGCTCACCCGCGCAGTCCACCGGCTGATCACCGCTCCATAGCACCCGCTGCACAGTTGCCTCGACCACATGACCGGGTTTGGGTGGGTCGGATGGGGCACCGTCGATGACACCGTTGTACGACTGGCCGATCGTCACACAGGCGGGTTCGTCGCTGACACCTTTCGGGCATTGCTGCACCATGGCCGACTCGAATGGACCACTGACTGTCGCCTCGATTGTCGCCCCGTCAGTGAGTCGCTTGAGCCGCGACCATTTCGTCGCTGGCAAACCAACGACAGCATCGGTTTTGGCGAAGATCAATCCCTTGCCCACGATGGCGCCGGTATCGAAATTGATTCCCCGCACAACACAGGCGTTCGCTCTGCTCGCGCAGTCGAAAACTTCACGATTGATTAGTAGGCTCCGGCTAACTCTTAGCTGAATCCGTTGGTTACTCTGCGTACGGCCGATCGAGCGACATCCGGGGATGATGCCCGCTGTAGTTCCCCTAGGGCACTGGAACAATTCATAGAAGCCCGCAGATCCGGCTTCCACAACTTTGGCCCCAATAGTCTGACCATCGACGAGGTCTTTGCGCGTGTTGAGCCGAAGCAACGGCTCGGGCGGGAGCGGCCGGTCGTTCTTGAACCGAACGCCGGCCCTAGCCGTGCTCAGCTGTTGTTGGCTCCACGCCCGAGCCAAGACATAGCAGGCATTTCGTTTCGCGCAATCGATCCGTGTTCCTTCTAGGTAGACGGTTCGGGGCATACGCACTGAAGACTTGAAGGCCCCGTTTGAGTTGGTGAACGCCTCCCCTAGCGACCGGCAGCCAATGCTAAACGGGTCGCTGGTGGTGGCACAGATCTGAAGACCCAGACCGGTGTTGGCAGGAAAGGACTTCCCGCTGACCTAAATTCGTTGACCATCGCGGAGTTGGCTCGCCTTCGACAGCTTCAGAGTCGGCTGTGGTAAAAGTGGGCCATTCGGGTCGAAGTGAATCCGGACACCGCCCGCACGTTCGTAGCTTTGCCCATCGGGCTGCTCGGGGAGTTGGCCGACGCCGATCATGCAGTTATTCGGCGCACAGTCGGTTTCCACTCCGCCGATCGAGAGGCGCCGGTAGACCGTGATGGTGTCTTCGAAACTGCCGAACTCGTCGGCAGGGACGAGGCGGATTGCCGCGAGGTCACATCCCGTCTCGTCGGTTGTATCCGAGCGGCAGGGAACGATTGCAACGAGCCGATTCGGTGGTACGCCGCTTCCACGAATCACCACTTCTTGCCCGTCGATCAGTCCGGTCGAGGGCTCGGCGGTCACCGGAATCAAGTCATCCAAGGGTTGCGCAATCGCTCCTGGCGACCACATCAGCCAAGTGACTACCGAGATTAATGCAGTCGCCAAGATTGACATACCGGTCAGCAGCACTGCTCTTTGGGTCGCTAATCTACGCACAGTTGGACTCTCCCGTTTAGCATTCTTTACCAAGGTATCTATATCGACGTTCTCAAACCAGTCGATTGTTCAATCGGGCAGAGTAGTTTTTCAGCGGATCATCTGAGATTCGATAGGCGGTCTAGCGACGCTGCTGAAAAAATTCGGTTAGAAGTTCGGCACACTCCGGTTCTCTCACTCGCCATGTGACTTCGAATTCATGGTTTAACCGAGCATCCGCACCAATGTTGTACAAGGATCCGCAGGCACCGGCATTTGGGTCGGCAGCACCGAACACCACACGGGCAACCCGTGCCTGAAAAGCCGCCCCCGCACACATCGGGCACGGTTCGAGAGTCACCACAAGTGATGCCCCAGACAGTCGCCACTCGCCCACCGCGCCGGCCGCGTCGCGCAGCGCCAAAATCTCGGCGTGTGCGGTTGGATCGCCGCTGAGTTCGCGCTCGTTGTGACGTTGGGCAATTACCTCGCCCTCGAATTCGACCACTGCCCCCACCGGCACGTCGCCGTGTTCGAGCGCCGCTCGCGCCTCGCTAAGTGCAAGGCCCATCAGTTCGTTGTCACTGAGGTTCGTCATTGCGCACGACGATAGTTCGGGCCCGTGGTCGCGACCACTAGGGACGCTGATTAGAGACAGCCGATTAGGGACGTGTCTGACACCGTTAGGTGAGTTCGAGGGCGAATATTCCGGGTTCGTTGGTGTTCGAGTCGCTTAGGAAGAACAAGGCGAGATCTTGCTGGCCGTCGCCGTCAGCGACAGTTTCGAACTTGAGGCGGTACTGCACGGTTGACCTGCCAGCCTCGATCGCGGCGCGGGCCGAGGCCGAAACGTCGCACGATAGTCCGCTCACCTCGACTCGTTCGCAAGTTACCGCTGGCGCCTCGGCCACAAGATCGAACAGAGGCGGGCCAAAGCTCTCATAACTAACCAGTTCGGCCTGAAGAGCTCCCAGATCCGTGAAGGGACTGCCACTTTCGCTCAGCGCGTTCGATGTGAGAAGAGCGGTTTCGGGGACTGCAGTTCCTTCGGGAAGTTCGAACGTCAACCAGATCTGGACCCCTTCTCCTTCGGGAAAGTTGGCGTTTAGATTGTCGCCCGCAAACAACCCGGTTCCGCTTCCGGCAAAGCCCCGCGGGGTATGCCCTTCTAGCGACCCGCCTTGATTCTCAATCCTGACCGCACCACCGACGGTTCGTTCGTTCAATGGCTCCGCATCATCGGTATCTGAACCACAAGAAGAAGCCAGCACGATCACAGCCAGAAGAACTACGAGGTTGCTGCGCCTTCTCTTGCCTCTCCTAAATCTCTTACCTTTGACCATCGAGAATCCCCTCTGCGCCGTAACGGGCGACTTCGGTTTCTCGCTGGGAGAGAACCATGCCATTTGTACCCGAGAACATAAGGGTTCCGGCATCGCGAAGATCGTGATGCAAGCCAAGTATGTGGCCCACCTCATGGCTCGACACGCGTTCATCGTGAACCGAAGGGTCGTCGACCACAAAGAAGACGCGGCTACCGGAAGTGGTGAACCCATTGACCCCACCAGCCGAGCGAAGATAGAAGCCGTTAATCACCCCAGCGTCGGGAACCTCAAAGGTTTGGCCAATGTTGGCAAAGAACGGACCTGTGTCGCGAGAGCTGGCGATTGCTCGCAAGACCTCCGCGGGAACTGCTATGTCGTGCACGATGACCGGATCGAAGCTGATGTTTGCTTGCACCCAGATCTCATTCATCTCCAATGCGATCAGCTCCAATTCGGCGGTCGTTCGCTGCGACGACAACGAAGAGTCGGGCTCTCCCGCTTCGGACAACACGTAGAGCGACAGCGCCACCGCGATCGGTTCCGGCTGGGTTTCTTCAACGCCGACAGTCGAGTCGCTGCTTTGCTCGACACTCGAATTCGAGCATCCAGTGGCGACAACTAGGCCTATCAACAACCAACGCACCGAACAAGAACCCATCGAGCAAGGACGAACTTCCACTAGATCCGATTTTGACCCGGTCGCACCGAGCAACTAGCCAATCGGTATGGCCGAATTAAGTCTCGAAGAGGTTACATCACAGGTACGTTCTTGGATCGAGCAGAATTGGGACGTCGATCTGACCGTCGCCGAGTGGTGGCAGTTACTGGCCGACGCCCGCTACAGCCACCCAATGCTGCCCGAGAATGCTGGGGGCCTCGGCTACAACCGGTCGCTAGCGCGGTCGGTGCACACCACAATGGCCGAGGCCGGGGTGATCGGCCCGCCGGTTGGCCTCGGCACAATGCTCGCCGGGCCAACTATCGCTGCCCACGGAACCCAAGAACAGATCGATCGTTACCTTCCTCCGATCCTCAACGGACAGATGGGCTGGTGCCAACTGTTCTCCGAACCAGGCGCTGGATCTGATCTTGCCGGGCTCCAGACGCGGGCCGAGCAAGACGGCGACGAGTGGATAATCAACGGGCAAAAGGTTTGGACCTCGGGCGGCCACTACGCCGATCTCGGGATTCTCATCGCCCGTACCGATCCCGAACAACCCAAACACCAGGGAATCTCCTACTTCGCGTTCGACATGCTTCAAGACGGTGTCGAGGTGCGTCCTCTTGTCGAGATGACAGGCGCAGCGCTCTTCAACGAGGTGTTCATGACCGACGCAAGGGTGCACGACGATGCGCTCATTGGCGCTAAAGGCGACGGTTGGCGGGTAGCCAACACCACTCTTACCGAGGAGCGGGCCGCCCTCGGCGCAGGCGGCACCGGAGTCGTATCGTTCCAGCCCGGAAAGCTTGGAGGCATGCTCGACAAGCGGGTTGGCGACCTCGTAAAGCCCGGCCGAAAGGGAGGTGATCGCCGCAACTTCTCTTCCACCGGTGTTTCTACAAACTACATCGCGCTAGCCAAAACACTCGGCAACATCGACGACCCCGTGTTGCGTCAAAAGTTGATGACGCTGCACACGCTCGAACAAATCTCGAAGTTCAATACCCAGCGCGCGAGGGCCACCGCTCAGCGGACCGGTGCTGAAGGCAACATCGCAAAGCTGCTCAATGCCGAGATCAACCGGCAATACCGCGAGGTCGGCAATGCGGTTATTGGGGCCGCTGGCATGGTCATGGGCGAGGACACCCCTGGGCGTGGTCTTGTGCAGAACCTCACCCTCTTCTCGCCAGCGCCCTCGATCTATGGCGGCACCGACCAAGTACAGCGCAACATCATCGGCGAACGGGTTCTCGGATTGCCGAAGGAGCCGGGCCCCGACAAATCGACCGCCTTTAGCCAGCTACCAAAGAATCAGTAGGACAACATGAGCGACAACAAAGCCACTATCGACAACATCATTTCGTCGTTCGACTCTTTCGAAGCGGTCACCTCCGGACTCAGCGAACACCAGTGGGCAACTCAATCACTTTGCCCCGACTGGACGGTGCACGGCGTGGCAAGCCATCTCGCTGCGATCGAGACGGTTCTTACGGGCTGGTTTCCTAGCTCGGACGAGGATGTCCCACCTTTCGAAAAGGCGAGCGAGTTTATGGCTGACGCCGCCGGGCTCAGCGGAGCCGACTTGCACCAAACGATGAGCGAGATCTTCGCAGCGAGGCGGGCCGAACTGCTTGCGCTTAGCGACTCCCAACTCGACACACCGTCATTCACGCCGGTCGGCGTCCAAACCTACGGCCGGTTCATGGGCGTTCGGGTCTTCGACCTGTGGGTACACGAACAAGACATCCGGGTTCCGCTCGGGCTCCCCGGGAACGACGGCGGCGCGGTTGCCGAGCAGGCTTTCGGCCAGATCGAATCGTCGATCGGATACATCGTTGGCAAGAAAATCGAGCTCGCCGACGGCAAAAGCATCGCCTTTGAACTTTCAGGCCCGGTTGAACGTTCGATGTATGTAACCGTCGATGGGCGAGCCAAGGCTGTCGAATCGCTCAATGACCCTTCAGCCACTATCGCCGCCGACTCCTTAACCTTCGCCTTGTTAGCGTGCGGACGAATCGACCCCTCTGAAGCGATCGACGATGGGCGCATCTCGTGGACCGGCGACGCTGAAATTGGCGAGAGGGCGGCCAGGAATCTTCGCTTCACCATGTAACTCGAAGCACTATCTAGGCGACGAAACGGCCTCGGCCTCTAGCGAACAAGGTAGCGAAGTAGGCGATGCTCGTGGCCGCGGCGGCAACGTAGGTAAGGGCCGCCGCCGTCAGTACCTTCTGCACACCCGCGCGCTGAGCTGGGTCGGTCAACCCGAGCCTCTCAAGGCTTGCCATAGCCTTGCGGCTGGCGTTGATCTCCACCGGCAAGGTTGCAATCTGAAAGATCATCATGGACGCCAACAGGAGCACCCCAATGCGAAGCAGAGTTCCGCTTCCGAGTGTGAAGCCAAGAATGGCCACCATCGGGCCAAAGCGAGAACCCAACGCAGCCGCGGGAACCAAGAACCGTCGCAGCCGAAGGCTCAGATCGTTACTGGCATCTTGGAGCGCATGGCCCGCCTCGTGAGCCGACACGGCCATCGCTGCAACGCTGGTCTGGCCATGATTGCTCTTAGATAGTCGCAGGATGTCCTTTACCGGATCGTAGTGATCGGTGAGTTTGCCGCGCACTCGTTGGATCTCGACATGGGTAATGCCGCGCTCCTTGAGGATCGCTTCCGCGGTCTGCGCGCCCGTGACCCCGAAACTGTTGGGTACTGCGCTCCACTTTCGGTAGGTGCGCTTCAGGTGACGCTTGACTAAGTACGACGCCCCAAAGGCTAGAGCTGCAATCAGGTAGATCAGGCCGGTACTCATGACTACAAAGACTAGGTCGCGGTGCCCGAACCTTGAGAGTCGCGTGCGATTCCGGGGCCGCCCATGCGAGACTCGAAAGTGCCGTGGCTGCGATAACCCTCACCGCTATCAACCGACGCTCCGCCGGAACTCGGATTCTCGACGATGTCTCGCTGCGGGTGGAATCGGGAGAACTGATGGTAATCGTCGGCCCGTCCGGGTCAGGAAAGACCTCGCTCATCAGAGCTATCGCCGGTCTCGACGAACTGAGCTCTGGGTCGGTGTTCTTCGACGACGACGAGGTGACTCACATCCCAGTTGCAGAGCGCGACGTTGGCCTCATCTTCGCCGAGAACGCACTGTTTCCAACCCATAGCGTCCGCAACAACATCGCCATGTCGCTCTGGGCCCGATCCGTGAATCGCAAACAGGTCGATGAGAGGGTTGACGCGGAAGCCCGCGCTCTCGATATCTCCGCCATCATCGACCGTTGGCCAAATGAGCTATCGACTGGTCATCAACAACTCGTACAGATAGCAAGAGCCATGGTGCGGGTGCCAAGAGTGCTGCTGCTCGACGAGCCGATGGCCCACCTCGACCTCCCAACCAGAAAGCGACTTCGGGCCGAGCTTCGACAGCTGCAACGCGGCTACGGCGTCACCACAGTGCTCGCAACCAACGATCCAGCCGACGCGATGTTCATGGCCGATCGCATCACGGCCATCGACTCGGGACGGATACGCCAGATCGGAACACCAGACGAACTCCACACCGCACCAGCCACCACACACATTGCGTGGCTCACCGGATCGATCGGCCTGCTCAACGCCACGGTGCAATCTGAAGGGGAAGGATTCTGGTTAGTAGGTGACGGTTTTCGCTTGCGAGCGTGGGCTCCGGTACTGCGAGACTTCGTTGCGGCAGACGTGCAAGTCGCAGTAAGGGCGGAACATGTGGTGCTATCGGCCAACTCTGGTATCGAAGTATCGGTGGTGTCGCAGTCATACGATTCAGGGCAAACGATCCTGAAGGTGCGGCTGGGTGATTCGCAGCTAGCGATGCTGCCAGTCGACGCCGAGAAGGGGGCGACCATCGGCGTACGATTCGAGAAGTTCATGGTCTTCGATAAGCACAGCTCATTAATACTCTCCACGTAACTGTTCTGGTCGGGCAGGTGGCCCCTCTGGGGGCCATCTGCCCGACCAGTTCGGTTTTTTGGGAGCGTCACTACGGCGAGACGACAAAAGAAGTTTTGCTATTGGTGAAATATGACGCGAGGTTGCGCGATGTATGGGGTGACGAACAGCTCAGTTCGTCTCTGTCCCCCAAGAAGCCGAGAGAGAGAACAAGCTATGCATCGTCCACTACCGAAGGTCTTGATCGCCGCCGCCACCATCACGATGGTGTTCTTCGGCCTGATCACGCCAGTATCGGCCCAAGACGCCACCGCGGTCGACAACACCGAGATTCGCCAAGCCGACCCTAGCGACGAGGTGCAGCACCTTCGCCTGCGATGCCGCGGCAAGATTGGCCGCTCAGACCAACCCTTGGTTCGCTGCAAATGGAGCCGCCCCAAGTCTCCCTCCGCTGCGGTGACCGTCGTCGAACGAATCGGTGGCGATAGTGACTCGTGGACTCCCATTTATCGCACCGAGAACATAAAGCGCCACCGCTTCGTCGATAAGTCGATCGATGCTGGCGTGCGCTATCGCTACCGTGTCCGGGTTTATGACTCGGCCGATCATCTTGTTGCGGCAAGTCGCTCGCGCAGTGCTGGAGTCCCCGCTCCCGGTATCGATGTCTTGAAGATCGCTTGCAAGGGTGCCGTATCGGACTCTGGCGACAAGACCGCTGGCTGCGAGTGGTCGCCATCAGAGAATGCTCGTAGTTACCAACTGTGGCGGATCGTCAACCGCAACCATCGCGACCTGGTCGCCAGCGTTGGTGCCGACGTTCAGACGGTGCGCGACATCGACGTTCCTGACGATGCAAAGGTGGTTCGTTATGCGGTGCTAGCGCTGGACGCCGACGGTGAGATCATCGGCCGTTCGCGGGTTGCCAAAGTCAGGTTCCGCACTTCGAGCGAGAGCGATCAGTAATCCCCACTCGGTGGCGTCCACCCCCACCGCTGCCACATGGGCCACGCTTGTTCACGTGAGTGACGAATCACTTCACATCGATGAGCGGGCTCTTGTGGCGCGGGCCGCCGCCGACTTCGATGCGTTCGCCGAGTTGTATCGTCTCTATCTTCCTCGTGTTCACGATTTTGCATACCGCAGAACCGGGAGCACCGAAGCGGCTGAAGACATCTGCTCGGCGACCTTCGAGGCCGCGCTGTCAACAATCGGCCGGTTCCACTGGCGATCGGGTGGATTCGCTCCATGGCTCTTTCGAATCGCGTCTCGCCAAACCATCGCGTACTACCGTCGCGAGGCTCGTCCTAGAAGCGAGCGAGGGCAATTGGCTATGGCTCAGCTAGCACCCTCGACGGCTCCCGGTGCCGACAACTCGCTCGGCGACGACGACGCACTGCGGCGAGCACTAAACGAGCTAAACGACCGTTACCAACAAGCCATCGCTCTGAGGTACCTCGCCCACCTCGATACCGCTGAGGCAGCCCGAGCGATGGGGCTAACAAAATCTGCATTCTCGGTAGTTCTTACCAGAGCGACCAAGGCACTTCGACGACAACTCGACAACAGCGAAGAAGGCGAGACGCGATGAACGACGAACTTAACAAGCGCCTCGACTCCTTGGGTGAGGGGCGAGTCCCGCCGGTCGACGGCGCCTTCGCCAACCGCCTCGAAGCCGACCTGCGAGCGTCCGCCTTTGAGCCGAAATCCAAGCGATTCAACCTAGGGTGGCTCTTTCGTCCTGGCGTCCTCGTAGCGGCGGCTGTTGCCGTGATCGGCGGAATCTTCGTGGCGAGCATCGACTCTGACCCTCAGCTGCAGATGACAGCAGCGCAGGGAACCACCGTGTCTATCCCCGGCTCCACCACTTTTCAGTCCGGAGCAGCAGGCCTGGCGCTACCGGATGGAACTCGAATCGATGTCGGGCCAGACGGCTCAGCGATCGTGGCAGGCGTAGTTCTTGAGGCCGACAGCTCTGCGCTTGTGGTCGATGGGGGGGTGGAGATAACCAATACGGGCGCCCCCCTGGCACCTCCTGATACAAACGCTCCACAGGCGCCGCCCTCGACCCGGGCTAACCCAGCCACTACGCCGCCAACTCGTGCGCCAAGTCCAACGACGTCGCAGCCCAGCAGCGATAACACCGAGCCCGTAGCAACCCCGACAACCGAAACGCCGGTGCCGCGACCGACGTCGACCACAGTCGTTCGCGATACGCCCGCACCAACCACCTCAATCGCTCCGGTTAGAACGACGCTGCCCCCTCCCCCGACCACCGCGCTCGCTCCACCTCCGGTAACCCAACCACCCCCGCCCACTATCGAACCCACCCCTCTCATTATCAGCATCGAGATGGGCCCGATCCGGAACCGTCAATCGACAATCCGTTGGAACGTCGAGGGCGATACCGAAGCAATCGCTGGTTGGACCGTCTCTACCAAGCAGGGCGATTCTCGAAGTATTTTGGCCAACCTTCGCCAACCGCGGGCGCGCCGACTTCGGGTTGCGATAACAGCAAGGCCAATACAGTTTCGGGTCTCGGCGCGCTCCGCCGACGGTTCGGTATTGGCCACGAGCGACTGGGTGAGGCCTCCAAGACGTGACGGCTGAGAGGAGACTCAGCATCACCTCTAAAAACTGTTCGCAGTAGGTTGCAGTTATGACAGATGCGACTCCCGACGTTAGCTTTGCTGCCCGCCTCGACTACTTAGCCGAACACTCTGGCGACGACCCTGCCCTGTCGTTCGGCGGCACGACCCTCAACTACGCCACTTTGAATAGGCTCGCCAGTCGCCTGGCGCGGCACTTTCTTAGCCTCGGCGCCGAGCAAGGCGACTTCGTTACCATCGCCGAGCCGAACGGGGTCGAATTCATAGCGAGCGTGCTGGCCTGTTGGAAGATCGGCGCGATCCCTCAACCCGTCTCATCACGGCTCCCTACACTCGAGTTCGAAACGATCGTGCAACTAGCCGACTCAGCGCTGGTGGTCGGGGCAGAGATCACTGATCGCACGTGCCTTCCTATCGGCTTTCAGCCGTCGGCCGAACTCGACGACTCCCCACTCAGCGACAGCATTTCACCAGCTTGGAAGGCTCCGACCTCGGGCGGTTCCACCGGACGGCCAAAGCTAATCGTGTCGGGTGATCCTTCGGTCTACTCTGCCTCGATTGCTGGTTTGGGATCACTTATTGGGGCCAAAGCGGGCAAGGCGATGGCGATGCCTGGGCCGCTTTATCACAACGGCCCTTTTATCTGGAGCTGCTCGACCCTGTTGGCGGGTGGGCATCTGGTGCTGCTGCAACGATTCGATGCCGAGGAGACCTTGCGAATCGTCGACCGCTACAACGCGAGCGCCATCTACTTGGTGCCGACCATGATGCAGCGAATGTGGAAACTCCCCGACGAAACAAAGTATTCGTACGATTTGTCGAGCCTCGAGCGGGCTGTTCACCTCGCCGAACCGTGTCCGGTGTGGCTAAAGGAGGCCTGGATCGATTGGATCGGGCCGGAGAACCTGTGGGAGCTCTACGGTGGTACCGAAGCACAGATGTTCACCTTCCTCAGTGGCCTGGAGTGGCGAGAGCATCGAGGTTCTGTTGGTCGACCGATCGCAGGCGAGGTCAAAGTCTGCGACGAAGACGGCAACGAACTTGAAGCTGGCGAAACGGGCGACGTCTGGATGCGTTGGACCGGCCGCGACACCCCCACGTACCGGTACATAGGTGCCGAGGCCGAACAACGCGACGGCTGGGAGTGCCTCGGCGATATTGGTTGGCTAGATGATGACGGCTACCTCTATTTGGCCGATCGGCGAAAGGACATGATCCTGGTCGGCGGAGCCAACGTTTATCCGGCCGAGATCGAGGCGGCTATCAACGCCCACCCATTGGTCGAGTCGTGCGCCGTTATCGGCCTACCCGACGACGACAAAGGAACGCGTATCCACGCCATCGTGCAGGCTAGTGGAGTTGAAGACTCCGACTTGATGGCGTTTCTGGCGGATCGATTGGTGCGTTACAAGCTGCCACGCAGTATCGAGTGGACCGACGAACCCCTGCGCGACGACGCTGGAAAGGTGCGACGCGGCGCCTTGCAGAGCGAACGATCGGCCTAGGAGTCCGGTCGAGGATGCTCATCGGTATTAGCGGTGACCCGGCGCCATATAGAACCAGAAGGGAAACGGGGCGCCTTGGTCGCTCATGGCTTTGCGCGCCGCCAGCATGGTCTTGCCAGCTTCGGTTCGTTCGAAGTACCAGGCTTCGGCCTGACGGCCGCCGGGTGGCGAACCTTCAACCAGTTCGAGCGCGGCCTCTTCGTAGTAGCTACGAATATCGTGCGCCGCTGCGATCGAATTCTTCCCGGGAATTCCAGCCTCGGTCCAGTCTGCACCTTTGGCGATAGCCACAAAAGCGGCGAGCGCGTCGGGAACTCCGTCGGCGTCAAACGATCGCCCGACCGAGGTGCCTCGCTTCTCGAACGATCGGTTGTATGCCTTGCGCAAGCCGCGAGCCTCATCGACCGCCGGGGCCACATCGGGATCGAACCGAGCTGGCAAGACGCACGCTAAGGGTTGCTCGTCGGCCACGATCACGACTGGATGGTCGACCAGTACCGGTCCTGAGGTGGCAGTGAGCGTCGCGAATGCTTGATCGAGTACGCCTCGCTGGAAGTCGATGTCTAGAGGATGTCCGAGAGGTCGGCCGAGCGGGAAGTCGCCGAACAGCGCTCGCGGAGGAGCCATCCGTTCGGCTACGTCACGCATCGACGCCAAGACCACCGTGGCCAGACCGGCCTCTTCAAAGACATGGGCGAGCGTACTCACGGTACGCGTACACAATGGTCAAACGGGAGTGAGCAAGACAACGTCGACACCATCGACCTTCATCTCGGCGGCGGCCTGCGGGCCCGAGTCGAGCCTCAGCGTCGACACGTCGTCCGGTTGGTTGCCAGCGAATGAGTAGTGGCGGGGCGCTACCGAGCCGATCACTGCCTCGGCGGCCATCTCCTCAAGGCGGTCGATTGGGTACACAACGTTGATGTCGAGCGCGAAACCTGATCGGTCGAAGTTTGGGCTCCAATGGCCGAGCACGAGATCGCGAGTTGCCCGATCGATCGTTCGGTAGCTGACATCGGCGTTTCCGAACTCTTCATCGGCGCTGCGGGAATACAACGCCGCGGAGGTAACGATGGCAACCTTCGCTTTCGCAAGTGCCACCGGAATGCTGAACGCCGGCTGGTCGAACTGCGGCACGGGCAAAGTCGCCGCGTGGTCTCTCATCGCTTGATCGCCAGACATATTGGACCCCTTCTTTGGAACGACCCGACCATAGTCAGCTAGCAGGGTGCGGAAGAATTCCGGTGTTCTGGGCGGCTACAAGTTTCGTCTCTCGCAAGGCGAGCGATCCGATACTCTCCAAGCCGAATTGAGGATCAATAAACGCCGCGAGCGGCGGAAATCGTGGTCGAGCAGGACGCCATGTGTTTTTCCGCACCCTGCTAAAACTCCGTACATGTATTTGCGGTACACCGAAGACGAAGTGGTAGTCGACGAGATGTTCGACAGCTTTTTCAGCTCTGTCTGCTCGATCGAGCAGGTGAGATCGAGCGCGACGCTCGGATTCGATCCGGATGCGTGGCGTCGATTGATCGAGACGGGGGCGCCGAGCATGAGCGTGCCGATCGAGTTGGGCGGAGGGGGTGCAAATCTTGCAACGCTTGCAATCGCCGCAACCCATCTGGGAAGAACCATCGCAGCGGTTCCGCTCATCGAACATGTCGTCGCACTTCGACTACTCGCTTCGGTGGCGCCCGAGTCGCCGCTTCTTGATTCGCTGCTAGCTGGCGACCGAATTGCCAGCCTGGCTCTTCGCCCCGGGCTCGACGAGCAACTCGTTCCAGCCGGAGCGATCGCGGAGGTGATCGTGGGTTTCGTCGGCGAATCGATCGTGGTTAGCCAAGCAGAACCACCACTGGCCGCTCTGCCAAATCTTGCCGACCTCCCAATCGCCCGTCGATCCCTTGCAGAGAGTTCAGCAATAGGCGGCACGCAAGATCACTACCACCGAGCTCTGGCCGAATGGCAGGCGCTAATGGCGGTGGCGCTAGCCGGCCTTGGTCGGGCTGCACTTCGCCTCGGCGTCGACTACGTAACCGAACGGGAGCAGTTCGGGGTACCGATTGGTTCGTTCCAAGCGATTCAACACGGGCTCGCCGACGTGGCCACCGCCGTCGAAGGGGCAGACATGCTGGCTCAACGGGCGGTCTGGGCTCTCGATAGCGACCAGGGCGACGCCCTCTCGCTGGCGTCGATGGCGATGTTGTTCGCTGGCGAAACCGCGCAACGGACAAGCGCTGCGGCTCTGCAGTATCACGGGGGCTACGGCTTCGCCGAGGAGTACGACATTCAACTCTTTTACCGTCGGGCGAAGGGGTGGCCCCTTCAGTTCGGGTCGAGTTCGTCGGAGTATCAACGACTCGCCGACCTGGTGCTGGGCGAACAGGTTGCCTGATGGACTTCTCATTTTCCGATAGTGCAGAGGCTTTCCGCGCAGAGGTCAAAGAATTCATCGCCGAGCACCTCACCAGCGACGTGTTGTTGGGCACGCGCGACGGCACGCTTCACAACGATGAGTTCCATCGAAAGATGGCCGACCGCGGCTGGCTCGACGGAGCGGTACCCGCCGAGCTTGGTGGCGCGGGCCGCGATCCGCTCGAGATGCTGGTGCTCATCGAAGAACTCCAGTTGGCCGGAGCCCCCGTCGACGGCATGGGTGTTGCTGTAATCGTGGCGGCCATCATCCTCGAACTAGGCAACGACCACCTCAAAGAGACCGTGGTGCCTAGAATCATTTCCGGCGAATCACTCTGCTCTTTTGGCTACACCGAACCCGATTGCGGATCCGACGTAGCCGCGGCGACAACTAGCGCTGTTCGCGACGGCGAACAGTGGCTAATCAACGGCCAGAAAATGTGGACAACGATGGCCCACATCGCCGACTATGTCCTACTACTGACCCGAACCAATACCGAAGTGGCCAAGCACAAGGGGCTCACCTTCTTTGTAGTTCCTCTCGACACTCCTGGCATCGAAATTCAACCGGTTCAGACCATGGGCACCGAGCGTTCGAACGCCACGTTCTACGACGATGTTCGGCTGGGCGACGAATGGCGGATCGGCGCTGTGGATGGCGGCTGGGCGGTCATGAAGGCAGCGCTCAAGTTCGAGCGGGGCATTGCCGGTGGCCAGTTCCCTTCGGCCACTCTTATCGACGCGGCGCTGAACTCGGCGCGAACTATCGCTCGTCCTGATGGCTCACTCGCAATCGACGATCCGGTAATTCGCGAGCGGTTGATGCGAGCCTCAATCGACGTCGAGGTCGCTCGCTGCTTCGCTTACAAGACAGCCTTTCTGGCGAGTGAAGGCGTGATGTTCGGCGTGGAGGGGTCGATGACCAAGCTCTTTGTGAGCGAGGCGTACAAACGTCATAGTCATTGGTTTATCGACATGCTCGGCGCCGAGGGGCTCCTAAATCACGACGGCGCGAATGCGCCAGAGGATGGCCTGATCGAGGAGCACTTCAGACATGCCCCGGTTACCACGATCTACGGAGGAACCAGCGAGATCAACCGCAACCTTGTAGCCGAAGCGCACTTGGGGCTTCCACGGACGAGGAACTAAGACATCGGGCGCTCGGCTAGGTTCTCGGCATGATCAATTATGCAACGCTGTGGGAGCAGATCGCTCGGGAGTTCCCCGATGCTGACGCTGTTGGTGACGCCGCTGGTATTGCGTCGTGGGCGGAGTTCGAGGACCGCGCGGCTCGACTCGCCGGCGCATTATCGGACGGTGGGGTCGGCCCGAACGACAAGGTGGCGCTCTACCTGTACAACGGCCGAGAGTACTTGGAGGCACAGTTCGCCGCGTTCAAGTTGCGGGCTGTGCCAGCCAACGTCAACTACCGCTACCTTGTCGATGAATTGGTGTATCTCCTCACCAATTCCGACGCTAAGGCTGTGTTCTTTGACGAGACCCTGCTCGATCGTGTGCTGGCCGCAGCACCGCGATGCCCCGACCTAAAGGTCATGATCCAGGTCGGCGGAACCGTCGACAACACCGCGAAGGCTGCGGGCGTTGTCGGCTACGAACAACTCGTTTCAGACTTTCTGCCAGCGGCTCCGATCGAACGATCTAGCGACGACCTTTGGTTCCTTTACACCGGCGGCACCACCGGAAACCCGAAGGCGGTCATGTGGCCTCACCGCAACATGTTCGCAGCGATGCATACCTACTACGCGGCGGCGAAGCTACCCCAGCCCTCGACAATTGAGGAGGCGCTCGCCGCGGTTCGGCTGTTTCATCAGAAAGGTCGAATGCAACGAATGTTGGCCGCCGCGCCTTTGATGCACGGAACCTCGGGCATCAGTGCGGTCCATACCTTCACCCTTGGAGGCATGGTCGACTGTTTGGGCTCGCGCTACTTCGATGCCGATGAGTTGTGGGCGCGCGTGCAAGAGCATCGCATCACGTTGATCACCATCGTCGGTGACGCATTCTGTCGCCCGATGATCGAAGCGCTCGATCGAGCCGCTGCTGCGAATCGCTGCTACGAAATCAGCTCGCTTCACCAGGTGCTGTCTTCGGGTGTGATCTGGAGCAAAGAACTAAAACAGAGGCTGCTCGAGTACCGCGAATGCACCCTTATCGATTCGCTCGGATCGAGCGAGGGTCTGGGGTTCGGACGCAGTGTCACCACCCGAACCGAAGCGGCTGATCTCGAGACCGCAAAGTTCATGGCCGGCGAGAACACGATCATCATCACCGACGACGGACGAAAGGTAGAAGCGGGTTCAGGCGAGATTGGTAAACTGGCGCTCACTGGTTCGATCCCACTCGGCTACTACAAAGACCAGGCGAAGACCGAGGAGACCTTCCCCGAACACTTCGGTAAGCGCTGGTCGATTCCCGGCGACTACGCGACCCTCGAAACCGATGGCACTATCAGCCTGTTAGGTCGGGGTTCTGTCTCGATCAACTCTGGTGGCGAGAAGATCTACCCCGAGGAGGTCGAGGAAGCCGTCAAGAGCCACCCCGACGTTCTCGACTGCAACGCCGTCGGCGTTCCCGACGAGAGATGGGGTCAAGCCGTGGTGGCAGTGACCAAGATGATCGACAGTGCCTCAGCCAGCGACGACGAGATTGTCGCCCACGTCAAAGGTGTGATCGCCCGCTATAAGGCCCCAAAGCACCTAGTGCGGGTGGACGACTTCTGTCGAAGCACCAATGGAAAGAGCGATTACAAATGGGCCAAGGCAACCGCATACCAAGCCCTAGGCCTAACCCAAGGTTCTTAACCCCACTCCCCGAAATTACTGTTGCAATGACCGGCTAGCGGTACTGGGGCCAGTAATTACGATCGGTCCCCCCAAATTACTGTTGCAATGACCGGCCAGCGGTGCTGCGAGCAGTAATTTGGGAGGCTAATTGGGGCCCGTTATTGCGGCGAGTAGTTCGGCTAGCGCTCGGTTGGCTAGGTCTCGCATCTCGTCGTCGGTGCGATCCTGAATCGGGTGCTCGACGAACACCCGCGACACGTTCAATCCCAAAGCCTCGGCTTGGGTTTGGGCGCCGTCTCGAAACGGATCGCTAGCGACGAATACGCTAGGAATACCACGTCGTTCGAGGTCATCGATGTCGTGCACACTGCACGACGTACAAGATCCTCAATCGGCTAATGCTTCGATGACAGCATCGCATTGGGTTGCAATCTCGTGCCTTAAGTCGGCGGGGGCTGGTTTGGCGAATGTGGGCTTTGAATACCGGGTAACGGTGGCGCCCAGCGCTGTGATCGCAGCTTCGATGTGGTCGAGGAACACGTCGCCGCGAGGCTTTGTGATGTCGAGTAACCCCACCGTTAGCCCAGCGAGCGACTCGGGTCGCTTCGTTCGCTCGCGGCCTACCGGCGTTACTTCACTGGTCGGATCAAGAACCGTTGTCATCGTATTGCCTCCTAGGTTATGACTTGTCGGGTTACCGGAACACTACCTTTGTCGCCCGCAAGCCACCCTCCAAGGATGGACGAGAACAAGCCCGCAGGTCCACCGGCATGCACTATTTGTAGCCCACCGGGTCGAAACTTGGGCAACGTCATGCCCGCAAACTCGGCTGGCATACCCTCCTCGATACCATCGACGCCTCGCAGAATAGTGTCGGCATCGACCTGGAGGATTTCGTCGAGTTCTTCTCGGAAGCGTTGCTTCGACCAGCCAGCGGCAGCGAATCTCGACATGTGTTCAGGTGAGATCACCAACATCGCGTCCATACCCATTGTGAGGCGGGGCGAGTTGGCGCTTAGCAGCTGCGAAGCCATGCTGCGCAGGAGCGATTCGGGCGAACGCGACACTTGGTCGAATACGAGATGTGGACCTTCAGCGCAGAACGCTGTTACCGAATCGACCCCCGCCGCCAAGCCATTATCCTCGGAATAGCTAGACCAGGGTGAGCCCTCTTCGTCCTCGGCGAACATGAGACCAAGTTTGCCCGGGTTACCTTGGGTCGAGCGGTCGATTCCGCCGGGTGCTCCCCCACCGACATTACGAATTATCAGCTGAACAGCCCGAGGAATGGTTGCATTGGCTCGGTTTCCGTGCCCTAGAACGTTCATCCCCGAATTGAATTCGAGCGCGTGGCGAATTGGTCCGTTCACCACAAACACCGGCCCCACCGCCATCGTCGTGCAGAGCACGCCGTGCATGTTGAACTCGTCGGTGCAGACCGCTTCGAGGGCCGCTATAACCACCGGCAGATACTCTGGCCGACAGCCGGCCATCACTGCGTTGATCGCGATCTTTTCCACACTGATCTCGTGCAGATTGGGTGGCACGACAGTCACGATGTCGTCGGCAGCACGCGATGTGCCTTCCAGCATTCGCATCACACGCTCTTGGGTGGGCGGCACGACCGGTAGACCATCGGTCCAGCCTCTATCGAACATTGCCTCTGCGTCGTCCTCGAGCATCGCTAGTTCAACCCGGCGCGCAGCCAAGCCGGACCCACCAAACGCGATCGCCAAACCAGGAGCCACCGTTGGGTCAACACTGAGTGAGCCACAGCCGGGCCGGTGTTCAGGTAAACCCCGACCCAAATCGCCGACGCCTGTAAAGGAGCGCCATTGCTCAACCGCCCAGCCGACGATACGTTCGACCTCCGCCCCGTTTTCAATCCGCAACAATGTCGGCACGGTCTCGATTTGGTTATGCCAGGAGACGACGAGGTCGGTATCGTCGACAACCCAATCGCTCACGGCCGGGAACGTTGGATCATCCTGGCTATAGACGATCAGACCGCGATCTGTCGCGAGCTGCTCGAGCACCGGAACGATCATCTCGCAGGTGGCGCAGTCGCGCTTGACCACCGCCACAAAACCCTCGGGTAACTGCATTCTCTACCGACCTCCAACCCATTGTGATTATTACCCACCGCACAGGCCGTTGTCACAGAGGCGCCGCGGCGCACCGAATACTATCGAACTGGTCGGGCAGGCGGACCCCCTGGGGGCCACCTGCCCGACCAGAACGAAAGCGTTTCTGGCGCCAAGGCGCCACAACTTGCCTCAGAATCCTGTCTTGAGTAACAAGGGCGCTGTAAGGCGGAGGGCGCCAGCCCGTAGCCTGAACCCCCGGCCTGCGTGACCGGGGAACGCCAGCAAACAACGCGAAGCGCCGAAGGCGGAGAAAAGGAAAACAGCAACATGGATATTTACGAAGCCTTATTCACTACCCGGGCGATGCGGCGGGTCAAACCTGATCCGATTCCTATCGAGATTCAGGCCAAGATCATGGACGCTGCGGTGCGCGCTCCTAGTGGCGGTAACGCCCAGACCTGGACATTCCTGTTGGTAGATGACCCTGAACTGAAAGCTGAGATCGGCCCTCTCTACCGTGAGTGTGTCGAGATCTTGTGGACTTCGATCTACAAAGACAGGGTCGATACCGCAGCGGCTAACCCCGACGATCCGCGTAGCAAGAAGTTCTCGCAGATGCTGAAGTCGGTCGAGTGGGCGGCTGCAAACTTCGAGTCCTACCCGGTGCTGCTGTTTGGGTTCGCCAGGGACGACAACAGTGGCGGCTCGATCTTCCCAGCGATCTGGAGTGCGATGCTGGCGGCCCGTGCCGAAGGTGTGGGGTCGTCGCTTACGACAATCTTGGCGCTCAAGGGGGATGCAGTGCCGAGTCTCTTGGGCGTACCAACCGAAAATTGGCAGATGGCAGCCTGCGTGCCGATGGGTTATCCGCTAGGTAAGTGGGGCGTGGCGAAGCGTCGCCCAGCCGATGAGGTGACGTACCGCAACAAATGGGGCACAGCTCCGGGGTTCGACAACACCGAACCCGCCTGGACTCCGTAGGCGGACAGAGAATCTAGAGCTAAAGAAGCGGCAAGAATTGGTCGATTCTCCTGGTCAGAAGAGGAGAACGCCGCCACCGTGACCAGACTAAAGAGAGCGATCGATCGAATATCGACGAGACTGATCGGACTCTTGCTGCTCCCGGCGATCGCGGCAACGGTCCTCGGTTCGCTGTTGGCGCTCAATCTTCGAGCTGAGGCGAACACGATGGCTCAGGTGCGCAACGATACCGCTGTGCTGGCGTTGGTCTCAGAACTCCGCACCCATCTAGCTATTGAACGTTCTTTGTCCTCGGGCTATATCTCGTTACTCAACGGTGGTCAGGCAGACACCGATCAGACAATAGATCTTCTCGAGTCGACCGGTCTAAACGTCCGACGCTCGATCGAACGGGTGCGGGTCACTGTCGATGAACGTATTTCGTTGATGCCTCTTCGCTGCAAAACGTCAGATGCGTGTCGCAACGTGAAGATTTCGATTAAGGGTATCGATACGCTCCGCGCTGGCCTCGACGTTCAGGGCGCCGGTCTCGGCAGGGTTATCGCAAGCTATGACGAGACGCTCACTGAGATCGACCTATGGATCGATGAAGTATCGGACCGTCTCGACACCAAGGCCGCTGGTCTTGGCGAAACCCGTGAGCTGCTCCAGGTACTCGACAACTTGGAGGCCCTTAACGCTGTCGCCGACAACGAGCTGCGCCTTGTCGTCCCGATTCTGGCGGCGGGACCCATCGATCCGGAGCTTCACGATCAGTTGGTCGGCAACGCTGCGATTGCAGAGTCGACGAGGGCGAAGCTCGATGCTCAGATCCCAGAGCGGCTACGGCCGGAATGGCAACAGTTCAAAACAGCTTCGACACGAGGCGATCAAGCAAGTGCTGGAATTCTCGAGCGGATTCAACTCGGATCATCTGAGCCGCTCAGCCTCGAAGCCCGGGTGGAGCTTGCGAAACGGGTCGAACCGTTGGTGAGTCGCCTCGATGCTCAAGCACAGCTGCAGGTTGAAACCGGCGTTGCGCTTGTGGTCGAAGCGTCAAACGACGAGGCGATAGCGAGAGCTGATTTCGAACGGGTCGTTCTGCTCGGTGCAAGTCTCATCTTGATTACCTTCCTCACTGCGTTGATCGTCGCTCGCCATATGTCAACCTCGCTTCGACATCTCGGTCGTGCGGCCGCATTGCTCCAGACCGGAGAGCTGGACGCTGAAGACATACCGGCGAAGGGTCCCCGCGAGATTGTTGACACTGCCGAGGCCTTCAACACCATGTCGCACACTCTGCGAGCGGTCGATGCTCATGCCACGGCGATCTCTAACGGCACCGAAAGCGAAGTGTCGTTGCTTCCGGTTCCGGGACATCTGGGTGAGTCGCTTAGAAACTCGCTCAGTCGAGTTCAGAACATGGCCGACCGTTTGCGTCACGAGGCCTGGCACGACTCTCTTACCGGGCTCACGAACCGTGCTGGTGTTTGGGTGGCGCTCGAAGAGCTTCTCAATGACGAGTCCGAGACCTTACTGACCATAATGTTCGTCGACCTCGACCGGTTCAAGCGTGTCAACGACACCTTTGGTCACCAGGTCGGCGACGTGCTCCTAACCGCGGCGGGTTACCGATTGCAGAACGCCATCGGAGAGGGCCGAGTTCTCGCCCGCTTGGGCGGAGACGAGTTTCTAGTTGTAGCGACAGACTTCGACTGCGCCGACGATGCCGTTGTTCTGGCCGAGCACATCGCGACCGAACTCGACGAGCCGTTCACCATCGATGGGCGCCTGCTACGTATCTCGGCCAGCATCGGTGTCTCTCAAGAATATGCAAGGGGTCAATCCGTAGCCGACATCTTGCGGTCGGCTGACCTCGCGCTATACGAGGCCAAGCGCCACCGCTCGCGTTCGGTCGTGTTCTCCGACGATGCCCTCCTTCAGGCGGCGGTAGCGAATCTTCGAGTCGAAGAGGAGCTGCGCGGTTCGTGGACGCGGGGCGAGATGTCGCTGTACCTTCAGCCGCTAGTTCGACCAAGCGACGGTTCCCCAGCTTCGGCCGAAGCTCTTATGCGTTGGACCAAGGCCGACGGCACGATGGTCTCACCTGCCGTGTTCATCCCGCTAGCCGAAGAATCCGGAATGATCGTCGAGATCGACCAATGGATGGTCAATGAGGCGGTGCGCACAATCGCCAACTGGCGAGGATTCGGTCACGCCGCTGGAGACATCCCGATCGCAGTGAACATCAGCGGCCAGCATTTCACCGACGGCGACTTGGTAAAAACCATTACCGATGCATGCGACCTGCACGGGGTCGAGCCGCAGTGCCTGGTGGTCGAAGTAACCGAGAGCTGTGCAATCGGCGACATCGACCACACGGTGGCAGTACTCGACGAGCTACACAAAATGGGCATCCGGATCTCTCTTGACGACTTCGGAACCGGCTATTCCAGCCTCTCGTACCTGCAGCAGCTACCGATCGACACCGTAAAGATCGACCGCAGCTTCATCACCGGACTGGCGCTGGGTGGAGCGAACGCCAAGATCGTCGAACTGGTAACCGCACTTTCGGTGGTTCTCGACCTAGCGGTGGTCGCCGAAGGTGTGGAAACCGAAGAACAAGCTCGCTGCCTCGAAGAGTTAGGAATCGATTACCTCCAGGGATTCTTCTTCGCGAAGCCAATGCCTGCTGCCCTGTTTGGGAACTGGGTCGAACAGACGTCGGGCTTCCCGGCCCTGGGCGCCCCAACTCTGTCCTAGCTTCCAGCTCAGATCTCGCTCGGCTATGGTCCTGTCCACGCAGATCTGTGAGTGGGGAATATGGAAATTCAAGGACATTGCGACGAACGATTTGGCGCGGTGCGCGATGCCTTCGCCGCCAACTTCGCCCAGGGAGCCGAACTCGGCGCCTCGGCGGCAGTGACAATCGATGGCGTGCTAGTCGTCGATATTTGGGGTGGCGATGCCGACGAGGCCGGGAACCCGTGGCGTGAGAACACGATCGTCAACGTGTACTCCACCACCAAGACGATGGCTGCGCTGTGCATGTTGATGCTCTCCGATCGCGGCGAGCTCGACTTCGCCGCGCCGGTTGCCCGCTACTGGCCCGAGTTTGCGCAGAACGGCAAGGAGAAGGTCCTCGTCAGCCACATAATGAGCCACTCATCTGGTCTCTCCGGTTGGGACGAGCCATTGCAGGCCGAAGATCTCTACGACTGGGACCGGGTCACCGGCCTGTTGGCAGCCCAGGAACCATGGTGGGAGCCAGCATCGGCTCCCGGCTACCACGCGGTGAGCCAAGGGTTTCTCCAAGGCGAGATCTTGCGCCGGATTACCGGCGAGACGATGGACAGCTTTTTCCGCCGTGAGGTAAGCGAGCCGTTAGGAGCCGATTTTCATATCAGCCTCGACGAAGAGCACGATTCGCGAGTTGGCGACTTGATCCCGCCGGTCGGTCTCGAGGAGATGGCGGCCGACATCGATCCGCAATCGATCGCATACAGGACCCTGATGAACCCGACCGTAACGGCACTCGAACCGCGGACGCGAGAGTGGCGAGCGGCCGAGATACCTGCGGCTGGCGGCTTTGGCAACGCGCGCTCTGTCGCCCGTGTTCACTCGGCCATCGCTTGCGGTGGCAGCGTCGACGGGGTGAGCTTGCTTCGACCGGAAAGCGTTGAGATTGCTGTCGAAGAGCAGATTCGGGGCATGGATCTGGTGACCCAGATTGAGGCTAGATTCGGAATGGGATACGGCCTTGGCACAGCAGCGATGCCCCTCACCGACCGGATGTTTTACTGGGGCGGCTGGGGCGGTTCCTTGGCGTTGATCGACCTAGACCAACGAATGACGATCAGCTACGTGATGAACAAGATGGCGATAGATATGTTGGGCGACACGCGCGGCGCTTCGATAGCGCTCGCAGCGGCAGGTGCGGCAGCGACCGCCTAGTCCCACCGGTACGACCAGTCTGCAGAAGTGGACAGCGTTTAGGTCTTATGACTCAAGGTTGTTCCCCGACTAGTCGATATGGACTAGTAACCCCACGGCTGGTGTGGGGTCTCAACTTAAGGGGAACATGTCATGCCACATCGTTCGACGGGACCGCTAACAAGGCGAGAGATCCGAGCCCACAAGCACGCCGAGAAATCTCGGATACGTAGTTCGCTAAGCGCTCTGCGAGGTGAGATCGGGTTCGATCTCGATGATCTTCCCGAGCCGGGTAGAGCTTGGAAGACTCCTCACAAAGAGTTCGATATCGACAAACGCGCCAAGAACAATCTTAAGCATTGGCGAACCAAGGACTGGAAGCGCCGCACGAATATTCGAACCGAAAAGGCCCGCCAACTCCGAGCCGCTTAACGGCCGACCAACTCGGATTAACGAGCCGCTACTGTAGGTGTAAGTCGCCTACTCAAGGCCGATGCTTCCATTGCTTGTCAGCTGCGGCGACGGACCGCTAAGTCTTGCGGAGATAGACCCGTTCGACGGCGTGTTCGGCGCCCTTGGTAAGAATCAGATCGGCACGCGACCTCGTTGGGGCGATGTTCTCACGAAGGTTGGGTGCGTTGATGTTTGCCCAGATGCTCTCGGCCATAGCGATCGCTGAAGCCTCGTCGAGTTCGGCGAAATGCCGAAAGTACGAGTCGGGGTTCCTAAATACCGATTCACGCAGCGTGAGAAAGCGCTCGACGTACCACTGCTCGATTAGTGCCTCGTCGGCGTCGACGAAGATCGAGAAATCAAAGAAGTCTGAAACGACCTGCCCGGCGCGTCCAGATTGCAATACGTTGAGACCTTCTACAATCAACACGTCGGGCTGACTCACTGTCACGACGTCGCCGGGTACGACGTCATAAACAAGGTGTGAGTACACCGGTGCCTCGACTAGCTGTTCACCGGACTTGATTGCCCTAAGAAACTCCGAAAGAGCCGACGTGTCGTAGCTCTCGGGGAAGCCTTTTCGTTCCATAAGATTGCGCTCTTCGAGCACGGAGTTGGGGTGCAAGAATCCATCGGTTGTTATTAAGGCAACGTCGGGATGGTCGCTCCAGTTAGCCAACAGTGACTGAAGCACACGAGCGGTAGTGCTCTTGCCGACTGCCACGCTGCCAGCGAGCCCAATAATGAACGGCACCCGACCAGAGTCTTGGCCAAGAAAGGTATCGGTAACATCGGCTAGACCTTGGCTTGCGACGATCTGAAGGTTGAGTAGCCGGGACAATGGCAAGTAGACGTTCTCGACCTCATCTAGATCGAGCCGTTCGTTGATTCCTCGCAACTCTGCAAGATCGGCATTGGTGAGGGTGAGAGGAGTTGACTTGCGAAGCTCGGCCCAATGTGACCGTTCGAAGCACTCGTACCGTGAAGACACGCCCTAGAGCGTGCCCGCCAGAGGTGACTTCGGACGAATCGGGGAAGATCTTACTCGACCCGCTGTTGGGCGATGGCCTCAGTGTCGCTACCATCGACGACGGAAGGATGCCAGAGCGGACGAATGGGGCGGCCTCGAAAGTCGTTGTAGCCTTCGGGTTACCGGGGGTTCGAATCCCCCTCCTTCCGCGCCGTTCGCTTCACGCCGTTCGCTTCGCTCACTAACCGAGTTTCCGCCGTCACTTCGCTCCGATCGAAAACCTCGCCGCACACAAACACCCAGCCGTTCGCTTCGCTCACTAACCGAGTTTCCGCCCTCGCTTCGCTTCCGGTCGCAAACCTCGCCGGGCGCCGTTCGCTTCGCTCACTAACCGAGTTTCCGCCCTTGCTTCGCTGGCTAGAACGGGCTTAGGCCCATTCGGTTGCGGATCGATATCAGTTCTCCGAGGTGGTTGTAACCATGGCCGATGGCCTCCCACCCGAGGAAGAAATGTGCTGACTTGCCCTCCCACATCCCGTATAGCCAATCGAACCGGTCTTCGGGTGTGCCCAGGTCGCGTAAAGCCTTGAGGCTGTCGGGCACCGATGCGGCATCGGGCAACTCAGCATCGGCCAGCCAAGCGATCGTGCTATCGATTACCGCTAGCAGGTACTGCCCAACCGCTTCCGAGTCGAGTTGGTCGACCAGTTCGTGATCCTCGCCTTCGGCTAATCCCCGCCAGGTATCGTCCACAATGCCGACTCGGTCTCGCCAATCATCGAGCACTTCCGGCGCACTCCTGAGTACTGCATTCACCGCTACGTCGTGATGTCGAGCCGTGTGCCAAATCACATAGACCGGGGCAATACCACCATCGTCGACCCGTTCTCGCCAACGGTCGGCAGGGACTACGCCGATGAATCCCCCATCGAGTCGCCTCCGCAGTGATTGGAGATCCTCGTTGAGCCAGTTGCGTAGAGCCATTTCTCGACCGTAGCCGAATCTGCCGAGGACCCTTATCTTGATACTGGCTATCTGGATATATAGTATCTAGATATGCGACTAAACGAAGGGGTCGAGTGGACCCTGCATTGCTGCACAATCCTCGGCGCACTTCCACCAGACATAGCTCTGACAAGTTCGCGCCTCGCAGAGTTCCACGGCGTCACGCCCTCATATCTCTCAAAGCAGCTCCAACTGCTTAAGCGTGCCGGCATCGTCACTTCGGCGCCTGGCCGCAAAGGTGGATTCCGCCTCGCCAAGGCGGCCGCCGATGTCTCCTTGCTCGATGTGGTCATGGCGATCGAGGGCGATCAACCCGCATTTCGTTGTACCGAGATCCGCCAGCAAGGACCAAGTGCCGTACCGGTCGAGCGCTACCTCAATCCCTGCGGAATAGCGGCAGCCATGTGGCGAGCCGAGGACGCATGGCGCGAGCAACTGCGCGAAACCACAATCGCCGACCTACTCGCTGGCTTGGCCACATCGATCGATCCAGAACAGTTAGACAAGAGCATCGAATGGGTAACAGAGGTAGCGCTATGAGCAGCGACGAATACAGAGTCTTCATCAGTGGAGGTACCGGTGTCATCGGGCGAAGGGTGGTGCCCCTTCTACTCACAGCCGGTCACCAAGTAACCGCTATCGCCCGAACCGAGACTAAGGCCGCTGCGCTAGAAGCGCTGGGGGCTCGGCCCGTGCAGATCGACATCTTCTCCAAACCCCAGGTACTCGATGAAGTAGCAGACCACGACGTGGTCCTGCATCTCGCCACCAACATCCCAACCGGATCTCGCGCTGCTCTTAAATCTGCTTGGAGGACGAACGACCGGCTTCGCTCCGAAGCCGCAGCCAACCTGGCGGCCGCCGCGATCCAGACAGACTCGAAGCGCTACGTCGGGGAGTCGATCACCTTCCCCTACGTCGACCTGGGCGACGAATGGATTCCCGAATCAGCAGAACGTTCGCACTTCTGGGGAAACCAAACGGGGGTCGGTGCCGAGGCCGCAGCCCACTCTCTGACCGAGGCAGGCGGGGTTGGGGTGAGCTTGCGGTTCGCAGGATTTTTCGCTCCTGATAGCGCCCATACGCAGATGTTTCGCAGCGTCGCCTCACGAGGAATTTCACCGCTCCCTGGCAATCCGGCGGGGTATATTTCATTCATCGACATTGCTGATGCGGCCAAGGCCGTGGTCGCATCGCTCGACGTCGACGCTGGGATCTACAACGTTGCCGAGGCAGCACCAATGCGCCGGTCAGACCACGCGGATGCCCTCGCAACGCTAGACGGCAACAAGCGCTTGCGAACTATCCCGAAGACCGTGCAACGTTTGGGGGGCAAGGGTGTCGACAGTCTCAGCCGCAGTCATCGAATCGACAGCAAGAAACTCTGTGACGCCTCGGCTTGGCAGCCGCAGGTGGCTGTTATCGACCGCTGGAAAGACCTGCGCTAGACGAACATCGAACAGGCTCGAGCCGCGGCCCGCAATCGAAACCTCAGCGGCGGCCGCCATCGACGAGGAACTCCTGGGCGGTGCAGGCTGCGCCGTCATCAGCAGCTAGGAATAGCACGATTTGGGCAAACTCGGCGGGGTAGATTCGCCGCTTGAGAGCCTGATCATTCAGCGTTCCCTCCTCGCCCTCGAGGCTCCACCACTTTTCGAGTTGACGTTCGGTTGCCACCCAGCCAGGCAGAACCGTATTCACTCTCACGTTGTCGGGGCCGAAGGTTCGAGCCATAGTTCTGGTGATCCCCTCGACCCCAGACTTGGCTATCGCGTAGCCGGGGAAGAAATCTTCCTGCATCATGTAGCTGCTCGATCCAATATTGATGATCGAACCTGCCTTGGCTTCGATCATCGCTGGGGCCACGGCCTGGATTGCGAAAAAGTAGTGCCGCAGGTTCGTGTTGAGTCGATCGTTCCAGTAGTCGGGGGTCATCTCGGACCAGAGGTGACGATCGTCGCTGGCCGCATTGTTAACCAGCACAGATACCCCCGCAAGATCGCGCTGCGCGGCGGCGATTCCGTTCTGCAGGGCAACGATATCGACTAAGTCGACCTCGTAGAAGCGTGGAGTGTGTCGATGATCGACGGACTCACATCGCGCGATTGTCTCGGAGGCCTTGGCAGCGTCGATGTCGATAAATCCAACCTTGCTACCTTGCCGTACAAACTGTTCCACCATGGCAGCGCCAATTCCGTCGGCCCCACCTGTAATTAGCACCGTGCGATCGACGAGTGACGGGTACGACGCATAGCTGGCGTCAGCAACTGCGTTTGGATCTGTCATTCGAAGTACCTCTCCTATGAAAGCCGAATGGTGACCAATACTTACATATCTAGCCAGCCGAGCTCATCGTCCCTGGGCGCGACAAAGCCAAGGCCAACTCCTCGGCTCTGGCATGAATCGCCGCAACCGACCCGGCGAAGTCTTCCGAAAGCATCGGCACATCCCAGTCGGTTACTGGCTTGGTGGTGGGGATGTCGTCGTGGTCGCAGCCGATGCTGACGATGATGCCAGCGGCCTCGAGATCCTCCGCGCCTACAAGAACAGGCTTTCGGTCGACAGCGAAGCCTTGCGCTTCCAACGAGGCGCGGACGTTGGGCATGACTTCGTCGTCAGGATCGGTTCCAGCTGTTGTAACCGTGACGTCGATCCCTCTTCGAGATGCTGCGGCGCGCAGGTAGGTGGCAGCAAGGATGCTCTTGCCCGCTGCGTGGGGGCAAAGGAACAGGACTTTGGTTGACATGGTTGATTCTCTTTCTTGTTGACGGAGGTGGTGGGCCCGAGATCAGGCAATAGCTAACTGGTGCAAGATGCCCAGAACGGCGGCCACGGAGATGACTCGCAGGGTCGCAACTTTGAAACGAAAAACCGCGACGGCCGAGACGACAGCTATGGCCGTGGCTGGCCAACTGATCGACGAGAGCTCGGGCTGATACAGCACCGCGCCTAACCCGCGACGTTCCTGCACGGTGCCGAACAGGGTGAATATCGCGAACCAGATCGCCAGGTTGAGTACGACCCCGACCACGGCGGCCGTGATC
>CBERPN010000018.1:0-30825 GCA_965524675.1 uncultured bacterium | reverse complement strand
CGTCAGAAAATGGCGAATGAAAAAACAATACGTCTAAATGATCAGTTTGTAGTCGCACTGCCACTCGGACGCGAACCGCGATCTTGCCCATGCTGTTGCGGTCGAAAGCCAGTAAGAGTCGGTTCCCCAGCCAGCGACGTTCGGTGGGCTAAATAGCACCTGACCCATCGGTTCGATGTACCAGCGAACCGGGACTTCATCGGCGTCCCACTTGGTGACTCGCAAGATGGCGACGACGTACTCGACAGGGCTTCGAAGCAAGGCGTAACGGGCATCTGGGGCCCAGAAATCGTCCTCGAGAAAGATCGAACGAACGAGCGAGCGGGTAACCATGCCCGAGCTGATAAAGGCACTTGTTAAGCGAGTCATTACCGCCGGCGACGGCTCGGCGGTTGCAAAGAACTTCCACATCTTGCGAGCGACAAAGTCGGCGCACAACTGCTGTTTCGATCCGTGTACCAATTCTTGGATGGTGCCAGTCGCATTCCACTTCTTGGAAATTCCAAACAGGCTCTTGATCGAAGAATCGTGCTCGGACCTTCGAAAGATGTAGTCCGAGTCATAAATCCATTCGCCACCGCGCTTAACCCAACCAACAGTGTTGTGACCAGTCCACGCCTTGGCCATGGAGACCACGTCAGCTTCGCTGAAGTTTCCGACTCCGATCGTGTGCAGCTCCATAAGCTCCCGCGCGAAGTTCTCCTGCTCTGCGCCAACAACATTGGTCTCGTTGTCGAGGTAGATGATCATCGCTGGACCGAGCGAGACGTCGGTGCACAACTCTGCGAAGTCTCCAAGGCCCTTTCTTCGCAACAGATCGAGTTGATCGTTCATCAGTTCCTGGTCATCAACCTTCTCCCAGGAAGTTGCAAAGTGACCGTGCCAGAACAACGTGAGTTTCTCGCGCAGCGGATGCTCGGTGGTGGCCATCTCGGTCATCCACCACTCCATTGCCTTTAGGTTCTGCTGCCACTCGCTCTCGTCTGAGCGATCCGGCGGCCGAGGGACAGGATCACCCTCAAAATCGAGAAGGCTGTCTACCGCGTCGGCACGAGAAAGACCCTTGAGAGCGCGAACGTCTTTGCGCCGTCCGCCGAATCCAGCGCGCCGCAGTAGGTGGGCCGCGTCGTCGTACGACAGGATCTCTGATGCTGGCATGTTCTCGGTCCTTCTCCACCCGCCAAGGGCATTCGCTCCTCCTTCGACAGATTCGCTGCCGAACTTGAGCGTGGAGAGGGCGGACCGAACCGCAACCAGAACGTTCTGGTCGGGCTAGTGGCCCCGATAGGGGCCCCAAGCCCGCCCCGTTGGGGATTATTGAGCTACGACGATTCCCGCTTGATCGGCGGCGCCAGCTACTACTTCGCAAGTAATATCGCCATTGCGAACTTCGAACTCTGCGCCATCGAGATCGGTGAGGGGCGGATTCTGGTCGAAGTTGGGGGTACCAACTATCTCGACTTCGACCCGATCCGGATTACCGCCATTCACCCGAGCGTGCTCGGCGTATGCCTCGAGCAGAACCTGCTCGGTGATCGTGTAGGCCTGACTCATGCACTCGCTGCCGCCGACCACGGTCTGCGCAAAAGCATAGGCGGCTGGAGTCAGGCCCTCATTGTCGCTAACCCAAGGAAAGGCATCGGTGATCTTGCCCACTAGACCCTTGTCAAAGTTGACGCTGTCGCGAGTGGCCACGGCGTCGACACGCGGCCGAACAAACTCGATCGCTGCGGCCGGGATCGTGACCTTGGTAGTTCCGTCGTCGCGCTCTTCGATCTCAACAAGAGCTGCGTTGACACAAGTATCGACATCGCCGTAGGCATCCATCGTGACGGTGTCGGTTCGGTAAACCCGGCCAGCGAGCTTATGTTCCTTCTTGCCTTCGACAGGAACAATCGCCGAGATGCGTGCCCGGCAGTCGAGAGCCAACGGCTCAACCCTGTAGATTCGTGCTGGCGCCTCGGGCGCCACGACAGTTTTCGACGACGCAACATCGAGATCGATGCCTTGCCAAGGCCAGTTGATACTGATGACCCCGAATGACCAAAGCACGGCCACGGCGATAAGCGCAACGGTCAGGATCGTTAGAAACGATGTTGCGATAGAACTCAGTTTCATTTCAGAACCTCCCGCTCTATGAGTATGGACGCCTCGCGATGGCAATAAGTCGCGCCCTATCAGCCCATAGCTGGCCGGAACTCGCGAAACAGGCGCCATAGAACAGTCGCGCCGATGACCCCAACCCCGAGCAAAGCTGCCGCTCGCAGGGCTTCTTGGGCCGTGTCGCCAGCGCTTTCACCAATAGCTCCAAGCTCACCACCAGGACCGGTCAAGGGGCTACCGTCGGCGCCGGTCGTGCGAGCACACGCCAAGGTAGAGGTCGCTCGGCCGTCGGAGTCGTAGTTGACGATCACGTTGAGCTCTGCGCCCGCCTCAAGTTCGGGCAGGGTTTCGCTTGCCGGGTAGTAAACGGCCAATGGGTTCTGTGCGCCGCCCTTACCAATCTCGACCACACGCAGCACGACGACATCGCTCGGCTCGGCGCGATCCGACCCTTCGCCGCGGCGAACCTCGATCACCTCACCAACAATTATCGCGTTCGCCTCGCTAACGAGTTCTCCTACCGACGGGCAGTCTTGGGAAGGTTCGAGGGTAGTTGTTGGCTGTGCTCCCGATGGGCTTGGCCAAAATACCTTTCCGACCAGCAGCGCGATGAACGCAATTCGAGCTAACAATGGTTCGTCGAACTATTTCTTAGCCTTTTTGACAGCAGCTGCCAACTGGCCTTTGCTCATTTTCGAGCGGCCCGAAATGTCGAGATCTTGCGCCTGTTGGTACAGCTCGTCGCGCGTTGGGCCCGTGGGCTTGGCAGGCTTAGTCGACTTTGAACCACTCGCGGCCTTAGTCTTTGCTGGCTTCTTCTTTGCTTTGGTGGCCTTTGTCTTAGCGTCTGAGCCAGACTTCTTCGCCCCCTTGGCCTTGTCAGCCTTGTCAGCCTTGTCAGCCTTGTCGCTCTTTGCTGAAGTGGCATTTGACTTTGGTGGCGGTTCGCCGGTGAAGGTGCGGAACTGCTCGTCAACCTTCTGGTCGATAGTAGAAGTGAGCTCTTGGAGTCGACTAACGATGTCGGCGAGGCCGCTCGAAACAACTTCGAAGATCTGTTGCCCTACTTCTTCTGCACGCTGAATCGGATCCTTTTTCTTTCCCATAGCGCAAGGCTACCGACTCGAAGCCCTCGCTGCCGAGATTCAGAAAGATCATCCGGGCTGGAAAGTCGCTCGTAACCGTGCGCGACTCGGTCAGAATGTGCGATGCTCGCCGTGTGAGGGAACTTCAGTGGACCGCCGGAAGCAGTGACTCGATTCGACGTCCCATAATTGTGGCTGCCTTTTCGGGCTATTTCAACGCTGGCGGCGCGGCCACATCGGCGATTGATTGGTTACATGAGCAGCACGACCCTACCGAGTTGTGTGTCATCGATCCCGAGAGCTTCTTCGACTTCCAACAGCAACGCCCAAACGTTCGCATCGAGGACGGCAAACGAATCATCGACTGGCCCGATACCCGCTGCTACGCATTGCGGTCAGGAGACGATCGCGACATCCTGACAATCGAGGGCGTCGAACCTCATCTGCGCTGGCGAACTTTCGCCGAACAGATCGTCGAGATCGGCAAAGCCACCGGTGCCGAGTTGTTCGTAACCCTTGGTGCAGCCCCTGGCATGGTTCCCCACACCCGCCCGATCGAAGTGGTCGGCAGCGCCACCGATGCCGAACTTGCGCTGAGGCTCGGCCTTGGACGTCCGAGCTACGAAGGCCCGAGCGGAGTGATGGGTGTGATTCACGATGCCTTGGACGCATCGGGGCTGCCGGTGATTTCACTGCGGGTTTCTGTTCCTCATTACGTAATGGGCGAGCCAAGCCCCAAGGCGACCCAATCGCTACTTCGACGGCTCGAGAGCGTTACCGGAGTGCCGACCGAGTCCGATGGTTTGGACGAACTCGTTACAAGCTGGCAAGAGATGGTCGACTCAGCGGTGGTAGGCGACCCCGAGGTGCTGGCCTATGTGAGCGAACTCGAATCGAACTTCGACGAATCCGGAAACCTCGACCTGACCGGGGTTGACCTAGCGGCCGAGGTCGAAGCCTTTCTTCGAGAACGAAACCCTGACGACTAGGAGTCTGGTCGTTACCGAGAGATCGCAACCTGCAGGCATTCGGCTCGACCTTCTGCTATCAACAAACCCCTTCCGGGGTTGATCATCGGCTGCAGCCTCCCGGGCACATCTACCCCTAATACGTCGCCGTCGAGCACATCGGGGCGAAGCAATACTCCTCGGCCAACCTGTCGAAACTCGATGGTCCAGTGTCCATAAGCGGCTCGAAGCCGATCGATTCGACCTGCCGCGATGATATGGACACGACCGTCGCGCTGTTCTAGAAGGCGCAAGAGCGAGCCGTCGTCCTCAACAGTCTCGACGTTGTCGATAAAGAGAACCGACCGGTCGGAAAGGCCGCTCACCTGATCGATCGATGTCGTGTCGATCCAGTCGACGGGCGCAGCGGCACCGAGCCAACGCAGCTTTATCCGACCTTGCAGCAGGGTCGCCACGGTTAGCAACGTAGCGGTACAGCCCGAGCGCCCCGGGCCGGCGATGAGCGCGTGATCACCCGCCCCCAGGTCAAAGCCGACGGCCCGTAGGTCAGATTCGCTCCGGCCGAGCGGCACGAAGAGGCGCGACTCGTCAACCACCACCGATGATGCCATCTCGGCGACCGCGATTTCGCTGGACAGGGTTCCAACCGACCAGGGCGGGTTATCGACGCTTGGGCAGCTCCTAACCTCATCGAGGTCATCAGCTACCGGCTTGGCTACCTGAACCACCAGGCCGGTAGGCCCAACGTGTCCCCGACCAGGTACCGGATCAGGATCGATGGCGCCCGAGACACCGATCTCACGCAAATCAGCAGCCTCGCTCAGCCGAAGGTAGAGATGAAATCTTGTTGCGGTTGCCAAATTGCGCAACATGGTTGGAGATGATGCCGACGTCGCGGTGTGGACTCCGACCGCCACACCATCGAGGTAGACGGTTTCGAGGTCGGCGACACTGCGAAAGTCGTCCTCGAACTCTCGACGAAAAGCATCGAGGCCATCGAGCACAAGAAGAATCGAAGGGTCGTCGCCTTGCCGTCCTCCGGCTGCCTTACGGCGCCGAACCTCTTTGGCGAGTGACCGTAACAGTCGCTGCTGTCGCTCGGTGTCGGACGACCCGATCACAGCACCTACGTGGTCGAGCGACTCGAGATCGTCGAGTTCTCCGCGCCCGAAGTCGAGGATGAACACATGCAGGCCATTCGCGTCGAGTTGTCGAACCGATGAGACGACAAGCGTGCGAAGCGCACTGGTCGTACCGCTTCGCTGCGCCCCAGCTATCAAGGCGTTACCCGTGTTGGGATCCCAGACACACTGGGCATGACATTGCTGGTCGGGATCGTCGACAACTCCGATGACCACCTGACCGAGCGTTGAACCAGTCGCTTGTTCGACACTGTCGACACCAACCTCGAACGCGTCTGTGAGGCTGACCTGAGCCGCCAGAGGTTCAGGCCACGGACACCTCGGGTCGCTGATCTTTCGATTCTTGTGCGCGCTCGCGATCGCGGTAACCATCCGCTCCAGATCGGTTGGCCCTTCGGCATCGCTCGGGTCGGCCGATCCGACCCGCCCGAAGCGGACTTGGCTAACAATCAGGCCGTCGCCATCGCCAGATCTTCCTGTCGACAGGGCGGATTGGAAGTTCACGATCTGGTTAGGGCCGAGTCGCAGTGCGGCTCGGCCGGGGGTGTCGCGTCCGATAGAGGCCGCCTCGTCGCTGCCGATTACATCACTAGAGTCGCCCCGATCGAGAACTCTCAGCGCTATGCGAAGGTTGGTGTTGGTGCGAATGTTGTCGCTGATGGACCCGCTGGGCCGTTGGGTAGCGAGGATCAAATGCACCCCAAGGCTTCTGCCCCGCTGGGCAATTCCGACCAGTGCATCGACAAATTCTGGAAGCTCCGCCGCCATCGTCGCGAACTCGTCGATCACAACGATCAGTCGTGAAAGAGGCTCGAGCTCAGCGACCGAAGACTCAACCTGCTTCGCCCTGTAGGCGACGATGCTGTCGACGCCGTGGCGACGGAGCAACCGTTCGCGATATTCGAGCTCGGCGTCGAGGCACCGCAAAGCTCGCTCGCTCAGATGCGGATCTAGATCGGTCACCACGCCGACCGTGTGCGGTAGGTCTGCACAATGATCAAACGCGGACCCGCCCTTGTAGTCGATTAGTACGAACGAAAGGTGTTCGGCGTCGGCCGATGCCGCCATCGATGCCACGAGAGATCGCAGCAACTCACTCTTTCCCGATCCGGTTGTGCCGCCGATTAGCGCGTGTGGGCCGTCGGCGACGAGGTCGATGCTCACGACACCGTGAGAGTCGACCCCGATCGGCGCGACGATATTGGTCGTCCCCACCGTTGAATCCCAGCGACGGCCAATGCCACCGGGCGATACGTCGCCTCCCAACAACTGAAGCAGCTCTACCCGTTGAGGAATACCAACCCCTGCCCGTCGCATCTCCGGATCGTCGAGCGCAGCCATCGCTCTAGCTAGATCCCAAGCGGTTCTAATCGCCACTCCGTCAAGGCAAACATCGCATACCCGATGGCCACCTTTGGGATCAAAGAGAGCTCCCAAGCCCTCCTCACCGTGGGTTTCTACAACCTGTGACGTCGTGGCTGGTAGCCAGTCGAGTTCATCGGCCACCACTAAAACTGAGATTGCCCCGCCGGCCAAGGCGACCCGACGGCCCGGCGCATCGCGACCCGACAACAGCTGGTCACCATCGACAACGATCAAGGTCGTGTGGGTTTCGGCCTCGTCTCGGACCAGCAGGCGATCGGCTAGCAGCGTCGCCGCTTCGCGTCCCGGCGCCATCAACCTCTGCTCTCCGCCGCTTCGCCGATCGATCGTGTGAGGCAGCATCGAGAGCCACTCCCACTCACCCGCTCGATCGGGAGCGCACATAACTGCGATTTCGACATCGGCGGGTCCGTGATGCACTGCCGCCTGTAACAGCAATGCACGCGCGACCGAGCACGACACGGAGTGATTGCCGCTAAACCCGAGCACCGAGCCCGGCAGTAGTGAGACATCTATCGGTACGTCCTCGAGTCGCGCCGAACCCGCCAATAGCTCAGCAACTTCGACTTCGGGCGGGTCGCCATCGACGGTTGGGGGTGACCAAGCGAGCGATCCGCGGCCGATCGACAACTCGAGAAAGTCACCGTGTATTGCTCGCCTTTCCCATAGCTGGACGCTCGGGGCAGCCGCGCGCCGATGAAGCTCAGCCAGATCGACATGGCGCGATCGCCGTCGCTCCTGCTCCGCTGTGACGTGATCGCTAAGGCCCGCGGCAAAGCCTTCCAAGGCCTTCTCGAACCGGCGCTCAATGCGACGCTTCTCAAGACGAAGCCGATGCTTGTTCTCCCACCAGTTGGTGATCGTCATCAGCGGACTCAACATCATGAACAAGGCAAAGCGAGGATCGAGGATCAACGCCATCAGCCCACCCAGAACGACGGGAACCAGAATCATCGACCAGCTGAAGCGTTGTGGCCTGGTATCGGGGATGGCTCTGGTCGGCAACTCGACCGCTTGAGCCTCTTGCGGGAGCTGGGCACGGGGACGCCGGTTGAATACCATCTGCTCGCAAGCGCCACCCCAAACACGTTCGCTGGCGAGATGGTGGGGGGCATCTGAACGGCCGCCGCGGGCCTTTACGGTAATCGAGCCCAACCGAATCGCTGACCCCCACTCGATTTCGGTCTGACTCGACAGCGACTTGTCGACGGCCCAAGTGCCGTTCGTCGAACCCACGTCGGCGACCTGAATCGTTTGATCATCTGCAACCTCAAGACGTGCGTGCCGACGAGAGACGGTCGGGGAGCTTAGAACGAAATCACAAGCCTGGTGTCTACCGACGAGGTGACGCCCCGGCCGCAGCGGGTACCGAGACCCCGCAATTAGACCGGATACAACATCGAGGGTGCCAACTACAGATTGATTATTGCGCAGGTTCGCTCGACCTGCTCGAATCGACGAGCCGTTGCGAAGCCCGGCTTGAAGGGCTGGACGGTCGGGTTCGACAAACTGTCCGTCGATTGTGAGGCCGGGGCCACTGAGTCCGAGAGACTCAGCAAGTTCAGCGATTGTTTGGGTGTTGTCGAGCAGTGGCACATCGACGACTCTGCAGTCGCTGCAGTCTTCAAGGCCTTCGATTAGAAGTCGCATGGGTTCACTTCCGCACCTCGTGTGAGAGCGCCGCGCCAACGGCTGGCTATCCGGGTATGGCCCGCCGGTAGGCGCCAGCTCGGTAGCTGGCGCCCGCTCGGACGAATCCTCAATCCATAGCCAACTTGGCGTTGTTGAGCTCTTTGCCGATGAACTGGCCGTTTTCGCGCAGGGCTGTTTCGAGTCGGGTGAGATTTGGAGAAAACTCCGAATCCCAGAGACTACGAAACTCACGTGCTCGTCGGCCGTCCCAAACGGTGCCCTTGAGGAGCCCGTCGAGTCCTGATCGCAGTGCGCTTACCTCGTCGGCTCGTTTGGTGAAGCCACGCTTAAGGTCGAGCATCTGCGCTTTGTTCATTTGGAGTAGGTCGGACATTTATTCTTCCTTTGTTTGATCTGCTGGTGTGAAGGGGGAAATCGTTAGCACTTTGAATCATTAACTCGACGTAGCGGTTCGGACCTCTGCAACGGATCGCTGAGCCCATGCGCTCAGCGATTCCCACATTGCTAGGTATGCGACCACGGCATCGATGTCGCGCATTTGCACCTTGTTAAACACGAGTGCGAACTGTGAGTATTGCGCACTGTCGATCGGCGGCGGACGAAGCGAGCCGTCGACCAGGTAAGGCTCGAGTTCTGGCAGTTCGACCACAGCTTCTGGGGCGAATTGCAGGACCTGGTTGAACAACGAGATCTGCAGCGGCACGATTTCTTGGGTCTCGCCTCCGCCCGGCAATGGCAGTGCTTCGTGGGGAATGAAGAAGTCGCTAAGAATCGAGTCGATAGTTATCTCACCCGCTACGCGGTCGGGTAAGAGCTGCCCGGCCGCTTTGTCATGCAGGGTGTCGAGACCCAACCCTAGGATTATCTTTGCGAGGCGCCCGAGGGCATTGGTTCCCAACTTGCCCAGGGGCAACTTGCCGATCGCTTCGTTCCATGCGAACTCGAAGACAAGTTTTAGAGCTAGGAGATCCTTCTCTTCGAGCTTTGCTTGGTCGAGACCCAGCGCCACGAGGCTAAGAACGAAGGCCATTGGTTCCAGTTGGAGAATGCTGCGATCGACCATGGCGTCGCCGAGGCCCGCCGGGTCGGCAAAGCTGGCGACCAGGTCGGGCATTACCGACTCATAGAAGCCTGCTAGTCCTCCAACCAGGGTTTGCAGGGCGGCCGGGCTGGAGGCGATCCATCCAAAGAACTCTTTTGCGTGGCCGTTGATTGGCCATCCGGCAGGCCCGATTCGATCAAAGTGCAGCGCTGTGAGAATCGCCGCAGCATTCTTCACCGCTTCGCCGCCAAGCAATGTGTCGCCGACGGCGTCGCGCAGTCCGACTAGAACCTGATAGCTCGAATCGAGGATTGCCGCCAGCTCATCGATCGCCCTGCCCGCGATCGCCCGATCTGGCACTCGGTTTGCGAGCTCGTCTATCCGAACCAGCAGCTGGGTAAGGATTAGGGCGACGCTATGGTCCCAGATTTCCACGAACGGCTGCCCTGCCACTTCGAGTACCGCCGCGGGAGGGCGACTTAGCAACTCGATGACCCCGGGGGTCGTTACGAACTCTGTGGCGTCCGCCGGATCGACAGAGACATCGGCGAGCAGTTCGATCATCGGGGCGCCAAATTGCGTGACCCAAGAACTGCTCTGTAGTGAGGATGGGTCGATGTTGTCGAGCAACATCGAGTACTGCCATCGAGAGTCTTCAACGTCGGCCAGCAACTGTTGATGTGCCACAAATACTTCGGCCAGTACCGCGGGCGGGTAGCTAGCCCACTTCAACAACATCGCGGAGCGGAGCACGTCCTCTGGTCGATCGCCCACTAACAGTTCAGCAACCATCGAAGGCTTCTCCGATACCGCAAACGACACCAAAAGGTCGAGCGGTAGAAGCATTTCGTCGGGGTCGACGGGGTTCTCTATCTCGGGGAGAACGTCGTATCCAAATGGAGCCGAGAACTGTTCGGGGTCGCGTATCGGGGCATTCGCTGCGATTAGGGCGAGCAATCGTTCGACTCCCTCGCGGCCTAACGCATCGAGAACTTCAACGGCGATACCGCGATCGCCCGAGCCTCGCACAGCCAACTCGTCGAGGTACAGAACGATCCGCTGGGAGTCTTCGCTAGTACGCAGAGCCCCGATGATGTGCGAGGTCGAGAGCCTTCTTAGTACTGAATGGCGTTCGGGCACCGTTGTTTCGATTCGGCCAGCATCGATCGGCGAGTTCTCCCGCGCTTTGATGAACTCGACACGCCAAGCAACATCGGCCCGAGCCGAGCACATCAAGAGATCGATACCGCGCAATAGATCGGGTGCGGAAGTTCCGGCGTGGCCAACCTGCAGGACAGCTTGCGCCCAGGGCGAGCTGAGAGACCTTCGCGCCGCGTCTAGGGCCGAACGGACCTTGGCGTACTCCAAGAGCAGGCCGTCGGCTGCGTCTAGGTCGATAAACACCGTCTCGCTCATGACGCCACCGAGATGCTCTGCGCCGCGGCGTGTTCGGCCGCCTCACGATCGCGTTCGTCGTCGGCTGCCCTACGAGCCGTCACTGCCTGACGATCGAGTTCGTCAGAGAGGTTCTCAAGGCGTTTCGCTAGATCTATCGCTAGTTGGTGAGCGTCATTGGTTAGACGCGAGATTCGATCGAGTTCAACCCTTGAGCGCGTGCCAGCTTTGCTCTCCCAGGTTGTGGCTGCGTGGCGCTTCTCAATCGCAGCGAAACTGGAGGGTAGCACTGCCACCGCAGTACGGATTCGTATTGCAATTTCAGCAGTGACACCGGCGCGATCGCTAGCGGCCCGTGCTGTTCGTTCGAATTGCTCGGCGGCTGACACCAATGACTCCACGTATCCTCAGTTTGGAATATACTGAAACTACATGAAAGATACCACTCGTGCAAACAGCAAAGCAGCGACACCCAGGGTTCACTTTGCGCCCAACTGGACTTTGGTGTCAGACACGTCTCTAATCAGGCGTCTCTAATCCGCCCGGTAGGTAACGCCAGAGCAGCATGGCGCCAAAGCAATACAAAAGGCGAGGAGCGAGTAACGAGCGACGGATCAGGCGCCAGCATCAGCAGCGCGACTCGAGCCCACCCTGCGGGCGGATCTCGCCTGCGGGGAAACGCAGCCGCTACTCCGTGTAAGACCTTGCGACCGCTAGAGGTGTTCGAAGCAAGATCGACAGATCCTGCCTAAGGCTCATCCTCGATACGTAGGAGAGATCGAGTTCGACACCATCGACGATTTCACCCTGACGTTTGGGTGAGATCTGCCAGAGACCCGTCATTCCAGGTTTGACTTGGTTTCGCGGATGATCGATAAGTCCGTCGGCGGCGGCGATGCTCCACACCTCGGGCCTCGGGCCAACCAGGCTCATCGTCCCGCGCATCACGTTGAAAATCTGTGGGAGCTCGTCGAGACTCAGTGCTCGCATGATCCTTGTCGCCGAGGTCGTTCGGTTGTCGACGTCGACCACGAGCCCCATCGGCGATCCATCGGTTAGATCGATCACCGGTTCGGTGCGCATTGACCGATATTTAAAGATCTTGAACGGTCGCCCGTTCCTGCCCACTCGAAGCTGGCCGTAGAACAAGGGCCTTCCTAGCGAGAGCACGACGATGATCGCAGCGATCGCAAGGAACGGGACCATCAGCACAGCCAGAAGCGTGCTAGCGACTACATCGAAGAGCCGCTTGCCGCGTGTGGCGTACCAAGTGGGCTCAAGAATCGGAACGCTCAGATGGCGAACCTCGACGAGGTCACCGAACTCTGCCAGTGAGCCTGTTCTGAGAGTTGGCATGTAGTGAGGGTGTACGAGCTCGGTATTCGAGGGCTCGAGAACTGCCATTGTCACTTCCGGTGGATGGGTTCTCCGCCCTTACACCAGTACTTAAGACGAGAGCTTGTCACCCCTCGGCCGAAACCGGAGACGATTCTGCGCTCGCAGCCGACCACGCTACCGGAGAGAGTCCGGTCGCCAACGTCAATCGAGAAAAAGTTGCTACGACGGTGACGGCCTGACGAGCTCGGATCGAAGCAGCTTTACCTCGGTCCGGGCGAAGCAACCCTCGAGGTGATCGTTTACCAATCCCATCGCCTGCATGAACGCATACATCGTCGTCGGGCCGACGAACTTCCAGCCACGGCGCTTTAGATCCTTGCTCAATGCTGTCGATGCCGGCGTGGCAGAGAGTTGACTGAGCGCTGCGTAGTCGAGCACCGGCGGACGGTCCGTCGCGGCGGGCTCAAAACTCCACGAATAAGCGGCGAAGCTGCCGAACTCCACTACTAACTCGCCGTAGCGCTGGGCGTTGTTTATGGTCGCCTCGATCTTGCCGCGATGGCGAATGATCCCCGCATTGTCCAGCAACCGCAGAACATCTGGTTCGGAGAATCCAGCGACACGCTCGGGTTCGAAGTTGGCGAAGGCCGCCCGAAAGTTCTCGCGTTTGCGCAAGATCGTGAGCCAACTGAGTCCCGCCTGGAAGCCTTCGAGGCAGATCTTTTCGAACAAGGTGCGATCATCGACTGTAGGTCGACCCCATTCGAGGTCGTGATAACGCTGATAGTGGCCATCGTCTCCAGGCCACCAACAGCGGTGCGTGCCCTCGCTGGTTGAGTTGAGGCCCTCGACTGCGGTTTCGTCGCTCATCGGCTCACGGTAGTTGGGATTTTCCGCTCGACCGCCACGTTGCACGGGGCTGAACGCGTTTGAGCGGGGAAGGAATCGACTCGGATTTAGGTAATGGCCTACTTCTGCCGATCATTGAGATGATGGCTAGCCGAGAGAGTCCCTCATCAGACGGTGTGCTGCTACCGCCCACCACACCATCTCCAGCAGACTTGTTGGCCCTAGTGCGAGCCTCCTACCGAGGCTCGCCGCATCCCGTGGTGCTATTCGACGAGAACCTTCACATTCTCACGACCAACCCTGCAGCCGCGCGGTTGCTTGGACTTTCAACCTCGGAAGCAATCGGTAAGCCCGTATTCGCAAACATGGGCGATCTCGGCAGCGAAACCTTAGGAAAACTGAGCGAGTTGCTGCGCGGTGAACGGACCGAACTCGACGTTGAGATCAAGTGGGGTTCGGGCAAGGGAGAACAAACGAGCAGAATTCTGCTTCAACGTGTGGTTCACAGCGAACAGCTCCCGATGTTCGCGATGCACATCACCGACCTCACCGACCTGCGCCTTAGCGAGGCGGAGTCGCTTCGTGCACTTCGACTCAACGAGCTAGTCGCCTCGATTAGTGCCAGCTTCTTGGACTCGCGCTGGGAGAATGCCGATGCCGATATCGAACGTGCGATGGGCCGCCTCGGGCGCTTGCTGGAGTTGAACCGATTGCAGCTTCGTCAAACCTCAACAGCAACACGAGTATCGGACTTAGCGATCGAATGGACCGCCCCCGGCCAAAAGCCGACGGCGGAAGAAAACCGGCAACTCGTGATCGACACCGACGGCCCACGCGCCATGGCATTCACAGCCACGACCACCGTCAACGCTACGTTCGCCGAACTCGATCTGGCCACACTCGCAGCCGCGACAGAACCTTCCGACAGTGTAGTGATCGTGCCGGTGGTGGCCGGAGAACGTCAGGTCGGAGCGCTGGTTGCGATCGCGAGCAGGAATGAGTGGAGCGATCACGAACTCGCCGTACTCCATGGATTCGTCAACCTTGTAACCCAGCTTCGGACTCGAGCCACGGTCGAGGCCGCAAGTCGCCAGCGTTTAAGCGTCGAAGATCTCGTCCGCCGGGTTGCTACCGATCTCATCAATATCTCTCCGGGCGACAGCGCTGCCCGTACGGTCGCGGCACTCGCCGACCTAGGCGCCTTTTTCGACGTTCAACGCGTAATGCGCTGGCGTTTCGAACCGGGGGCCGACCACATCGCCGTATCGGAAGCCTGGTCTGGCGATTCCGTCAGCGGCCTCGGGAACAGCATTCGCAAAGTGCCGGTCGTCTCTGGCAGCGGTCTCGAGGAGGTGCTGACACTCACCGACCCGGTCGGGCATGTCTTTGAAACCCACGAGCTTGTGCCAAGTGTTGAAGCTGGCACCCCTGGTCATTCTCTGCCCGACGCGTCGTTCCTGTTGGTACCGCTCGTGACCGCTGGAACCACCGCCGGGGCCCTGGTCTTCGAACGCAGGCGAGGCGTTGCATGGCACGAACTCGAGATACGAGCACTCGAAACCGTAGCTGCTCTTGTGGGCCAACTCGACGCTCGAATCGAAGCGGAGCGATATCTGAGCTCGTCGTTCTCGCAGAGTCCGGTAGGTATTCTGCTAACCGACGACAACAACATGATCGTTGCCTCTAATCCGTCGTTCGCGCAGTTTCTTGGCATTGAAGCGAATCGGCTGATCGGAGGCGGGCTAGACCACTTCGTCGACGGTTCCGCTTCGTGGCTCGATGGCCTCGCCGCCGACGGGCACCAAGGCGAAATCGCCTTTTCGAGAACCGACCACCGGACCGTATGGGGGCGCGTCAACTCGGTGCGGATACCAGCCCCAGAGGGACACACCGAGCACGTGCTGTCCTACGTAGAAGACATGACCCGTGCTCGCCGAAACCGCGAGCGACTCGAGTTTCAAGCCAACCACGATGAACTCACTGGTCTCGCCAACCGACGCGTCTTCATCGACGAACTCACCGCCTGCATTGGTTCGCCTCGGGCGGCAGACGACGCAGCGGTTCTGATGCTCGATCTCGACCGCTTCAAGGTTGTAAATGACTCCCTTGGCCACAGCATTGGCGACGAAATACTCCGCACCGTTTCCGATCGCCTTCGCCTTGCGGTTCGCGGAGTCGACCTGATCTCGCGGCTCGGCGGTGACGAGTTTGTTGTGCTGCTCCGCGGGCCCGTCGGGGAGCTAGAGGCGGTCTCGGTAGCGCAGCGAATAATCGAGCTCATACGCGAGCCGATCCAGACCGGATCTCACGAAGTATTCATAACCGGCAGTATCGGAATCGCCTTCCCCAATGAGCAGGACCGACAGATAGAAGACGTACTACGTCATGCTGACGCAGCGATGTACGAGGCAAAGAATAAGGGTCGACAACGCTTTGAAATTTTCGATGAACGAAGCCGAGAGATTGTGGCCGACCGGATCGATACCGAGGCTCAGCTCCGTCGAGCTATCGAAAAGGACGAACTCGAGGTGCACTACCAACCCGAGTACGAACTCGATACCCAAACGATTGTCGGTGTCGAGTCGTTAGTGCGCTGGAACCATCCGACGAAGGGTCTGCTCACGGCGGGCGTTTTTATCAGCGTTGCTGAGGACACAGGCCTGGTTGTCGAAATTGGACGCCTAGTTCTCGAAGAGGCGTGTCGCCAAGGCGCCGATTGGAACTCCCGACGTCGCGACCCCCTAGTCATGCGCGTGAATCTCTCTGCCCGACAGCTCGAACGGGCATCGATAGTCGATGAAGTGCGTGAAGCACTGGCGGCGAGTGGACTCCCCGCAGAGCTGCTTTGTCTTGAAATTACCGAGACCGCCTTGATGGCCGATGTCGAAGAATCGCTACGGCTCCTCACCGAGCTTCGAGCACTCGGCGTACACCTGGCGATCGACGACTTCGGAACCGGGTTTAGTTCGCTCGCCTATCTAAAACGGTTTCCGGTCGACATTCTCAAAATCGACCAAGCGTTCATTCGCCATGTCGACACCGATCCGACCGACGAGGCGATCGTGTTGTCGATTATTCGACTCGCCGATGCTCTAGGGCTCGATGTGGTGGCCGAGGGCATCGAGGAAGTTGAGCACCGCGACAAACTCGTGGAGATGGGCTGTAACCGCGGTCAGGGATTCGGGCTGGCCCGGCCTGCAGCAGCGGAAACAATCGCCGAACTGCTTGACTTGAAGGCGCTGGCAAAGTAGCTCCATAGAGACCTCTGTAGACGTCTCGGCAGTTGCTCACCACACGTTTCAGACTATTGTTTGAGAGCTAGTGTCCTTGGTGATCGCTCTTTAGTCGGCGTTCCACTATCTACTCAGGAGTTCAGAATGCGTCTCGGGCGATCCGGTGGTGCAAGAGGTGGTTCTTCGCGCGGTTCGAGTGGCCGTTCGCGTGGCCGGGGTCGGGTAATTTCGCGGCCTCGTCGCACCGGAGGCGGCGGCTTTCCAACCGGTGGCGGGATGCCATCCGGTGGCGGGCTCCCGGCAGGTGGTTGTGGGCCAAAGGCCGGTGGCGGAATGGGTCTCATCATCATGGTGGTGCTATTGCTCATCGTTTTCGGCGGAGGTGGACTTCCAGGTGGTGGTGGAGGCGGCGGTGGTGGCGGCGGAACCGCAGAACGCACCGATCTGGTCGGAGCCGAGGCCATCACGGCCGACGACCTCGAACCAGCCGAACGCGAAGCCTTGCAGCGCTTCGCCGACGATCTTGCGCTCGATGTCAATGCCTACTGGGAGGTCCAGTACCCGCAGACCTACAACTCGCGCTACGAGCAGCCAGATTTCTTCCCCTTTAACCCGGTCCGACCCGACCGCACCTTGAGTTGCGGGCAGCGGCTATCGCCGAACATTCTCGCCAACAACGCGATTTACTGCCCGGCTGGCGACTACGTCACCTGGGACGAGTACTACCTGTTCCCCAAACTCGACCGCAACTTTGGTCGGGCCTCGCTGGGCGTTGTGCTCTCACACGAATGGGGACACGCAATTCAGGGACCCGTCCGCGCGAACGTTTCGGGCCGCACCACAATCTTTAAGGAATTGCAGGCCGACTGTTTCGCAGGTGCCTGGGTTCAGAGCGTCCAGAACGGTGAGTCTTCGAGCTTTTCCAAGTTCGACCAAGAGCAACTCGATGGTGCGGTAGCCGGGTTCTTGCTGCTTCGCGACCCGCCTGGCACCGATCCGACCCAGCAGGGCGCCCACGGATCTGCGTTCGACCGAATTGGCTCGTTCGAAGACGGACTCGTCAACGGTCCCGACTACTGCGCCAGCTATCAAGAGGACAGCGCTGACCGGCCACGAATCACTCCCCTGCAGTTCAGCGCCGACGATGTTGCTGGCGGAAATCTAAGCTACGACATCGCAGTCGACGTGGTAATCAACGCTCTCAACGAGTTCTATGGCGCTACCTTGGTCGATCGGCTTGGCGAAGCCCAGCTCGGGCTCGACGAGTTCAGATCGTCGGCCAATGGAGTACCCAGTTGTCCGGGTAGCAGTACACGCAGCGACGGAATCGTGTTCTATTGCCCAGAGACGACGAGCATCAGCTGGGACGCCGACGCTCTCGAAAAGATCCACAACGATGTCGGCGACTTTACGGTCTCGCAACTCTTTGCCCACGAATACGGTCACGCAATTCTTGACCTTCTGGGAGTAACCGGCAGCGGCGAAGAGCTCGAGATCACCGCCGACTGCTTGGCGGGTGCCTGGAGCGCCGCGGTGAACGAAGGCCGACTGGAAGTTCCAGATCCTGAAAACCGTAGTTCATCGGTCCCGCTCGAGATGTCGCCAGGCGATCTCGACGAAGGTTTGGCCACGATGCTTCGCTTTCGTCATCCCGATCGCGATAGCAACGGCAGCACCGATGCCGACCTGTTCGAACGGACCCGCTCCTTTCAGGCAGGATTCTTTGATGGCGCCGACTCCTGCCTAGGAGCCCGCTGACCATCCGATGAGCGACAGCTCGGGCTCGGCACTGACCGCAACTTTGCTGGTGCTCGGTCTTTTGATTGCAAGCTGTGCGGGATCCAGCGATTCAGCAGGCTTGATTGTGGCCGAGCCGGTGCTGCTCTCAAGACTCGTAGCGTTCCCCGAAGGTCTTCCCGACAAACTCGGTCCGACCACAATTCACGCGGTCGGCGACCTGCTCGCCCATGAATCGGTGGCGGGGGCCGACGGGGCGCTTCAACTGTCGGGAACCAACGATCTGCTGGTTGGTGACGGCCTTACCATCGCCAACCTCGAGTGCCCGGCCTCAGCCGCTGGGGTGGAACAGGCGACGGTCTCGTTTACTTGTGACCCGAAGTTACTGGCCGACCTCACCTCGGGAGGAATCGATGTCGTGTCGCTGGCCAACGACCGCTCGGTGGGGCGCGGTCGAACAGCGTTGGTCGAGACTTTGGAGAATGCCGAGCAGGCCGGGCTAGCTGTAGTGGGTGCGGGTCGAAATGCAGACGAGGCCTACACGCCCACCTTCGTCGAGTTCGACGGTTGGAGGGTCGCCGTGCTCGGCTTCACCGCTATCGGCTCACTTTTCGCGAGAGTCGACCTGCCCGGAACCGCCCCCGTCGAAAAGACGAAGCGGGTCGCCGAGGCAATAGCGGCCGCCAAAGCGGACTCCGACCTGGTAATCGTCACGGTGCATTGGGGCCGACCGCTCGATCGCGATCCTGAAGAACGCGACCGCGCCTACGCCGATGCACTGGTCGAAGCTGGCGCCGACATCATCTTTGGCCACGGACCGCATCGCCTTCAGTCCTTCGCGCTAGTCGGCGATCGTCCTGTGTTCTGGAGCCTCGGACACTTCATTTGGCCGCAGGCCGAGCCAGCCGATTCCGACTCGGCCATCGCACGGATCGAAATCGCGATCGATGGAACAATTTCGGCATGCCTGCTACCGGTGACCATAGCTGTGTCCGGTGCACCGACATTGGATCGCCCTGCGACCTCTTGCAGTCAATAACCAAACGCTCAGGACCTGTCGGCCATCCATTTGTCGGAGCGCCAACAGCCCCGACGCCGAAATTTTGGAAACGTACCGCTAGTGATAGAAGCTCTGTGTGTGTCCTGACTGCGATCTCTGCGAAGCCGCCCGCCTCACCACGTGGTATTACGAAGACGACACCTGTTGGATCGCCGAGTGTGAGGCGTGCTACGTACCAATGGTGGTCTGGAGGGCCCATGGCACCGAGCCACCGGCCGCCGAGGTCGCGCATATGCAACGGTGGCTGGGCATCGTTGCCGACGATCATTTTGGGACCACACAATGGTTCCTCGACGACAACATGCGTCAGATCCCAGAGCACTTTCATGCTCACGCACGCCGCAAACCGCCTTGGATGTCGTCATAGCCTAGAAAAGACTACAGCAAAGCTCTATTCATGAGATCGGACTCAAGTTCTGCTGGGCTGGTGAACAGGTGGGTTTCAAAACCGAGTTCGCTTGCCGCGGCAATATTGTTCGAAGAGTCGTCGATGAATAAGGCCTCGGGAGGGTCGACACCGTATCTGGAACAGAGCAGGTTAAAGATCGCCGGATCGGGCTTAACAACACCCTCATACCCCGAGATAATTCGACCATCGAACCACGCGAGAAACGGATAGACCGGCTGAACCTGTTCAAAAGTGTCGCAACCCCAGTTCGACAATGCTAGACAACGCACTCCGCGGTCTTGTAGGCGGCGCAGTAACTCGACGCTCTCGTCCATAGGATCGCCCAGCGTCTCGATCCAACGGGTTCGAAACGCTTCGATCAGGTCGCTATATTGCGGGTATTCTGCCGCCAGGTCGGCGCTGAGTTCGTCCAGTGATGTACCGCTATCTAGCTTGGCATTCACCGCTAGCGTGAGCACGTTGTCGAGAAAGTAGTCGAGTTCGATCGGGTCTTCGATGAGTTTGGAGAAAAGGAACCGCCGATCCCAAGGGATCAGGACGTTCCCCAGATCGAACACGACAACCGAGATCACGGCGCTGACACTACCGCTACGCTCAACTGCCCGTTCAAGCGACCTTGAACTTAGTGGCGGCGCCCGTCGGGGCGAGGATTGAGTGGCTGCGACCCAATCCGCCGATCTCGTCGGGGCGCAGCGGTCGTTCGAGCAGAAACCCTTGTAGCCAGTCGACTCCGAGATCGGTTAGTACGCCGCGTTGGCGTTCTGTCGCAACACCAACCGCCGTAATCGAGATTTCATGTTCCCTCGCCCGCGCTGCGATGGCGGCAACCTGCGCAGTGTCAGCCGAGTCTCGGCCGACGCCTTCGATGAGGCGCCTATCGATCTTCCAATCTTGCGCCTCGACCGAGGATGAGCCGATCAGGCGACCGGTTACGTCATCTATTACTATCCGAACACCGATGTCGTGCAGCTGACGTAGGGCGAGGTCAACCGCTTTGTCGTGCAGCAGAAATACCGGTTCGGGAATCTCCACACCGAGCTGGCTTGACTCAACGTGATAGAGGCGCAGCAGCGCATCGAGCCGCGAGACGAAACCACGCTCTCGGAGCTGGCTTGCCGACAGATTTACATGTACGAAGATATCGGTGTCGTCGCTTCGGCTGGTCGCCGCCACAAACGCCAACGCCCTGTCTAGGACTCGATGCCCTAAGGCTCCCGCTAGTTGAACATCATCGGCAAGCCGCAAGACGTCTGCCGCCCCGATAATTCCTCTTTTCGGGCTGTTCCAGCGAACCAGAGCCTCGAACCGCGACTGCTTCGATCCGCCGCTCGCGCTGAACATCGTTTGGTACACATTGTCTAACTCGTCGTTGACGAGGGCGGCGCGAAACTCCTCCTCCAACGCAGAGCGATCCTCGGCGCGATCGTTGTGGTCGTCGGCGAGTACCTCTACCCGGGTTCGACCGCGGCTCTGTGCACGCCGCAAGGCCAGGTCAGCTTTGCTGAAGAACTCATCGACACTCGCCACATCGTGTCCGCCCTGAGCAATCCCAACAGTCAGTGAAACCGGTTGTTCAAGACCGTCGACCAGGAACGGTGACGCCAGTGAATCCGATATCCGGTCGGCGAGATGCTCGACATCGATAGCATCGCCGACCCTTTGCGAGAAGACGGCAAATGTCGCTTCGTTCACACGGGCTACGGTCTCATCATGGCGACAGGCAGCGCGTAGACGCTCCGCTGTCATTCGCACGACTGAAGAAAGTGCCGTCGGATTCGAGTTGCGCATGGCGTCATATCCATCGAGCCCGATCAATGCCAGAACAACTTGGTGTTGGGCTCCCACCCGTCGGGCCAGCGCTCGCTCCATCCTACGGATTAGCGATGTACGTGAAAGGATCTCGGTCTCGGAGTCGAGGCTGGTATGGTCCACGGGAGTGCGCTCTTGAGCATCTCCCAACGGTGTCAAGATTCCCGATGCCAGCGACCGGTCGTCCTCAGACCCAGCGACAAGAGAAAGCTGAGCGTGAAACGACAAGGCCTGACCGGCGTTTTTCCTCAACCACAATTGGCCAGCCCAGGTTCGTTGTTGGTTGAGCGTGCTCCAAACCTCTGTCCTAATGACGACAGCCGACTTCGCAGTGAACACATCGGATAGTTCGGCGGCTCGTGTCTCGAGACCGACCAAGTTCGCGAGTTCGTTGGCCAGGAAGGACACTCCGACGGCTTGGTCGAGAATGATCACCGAACCGCGGTCTCCGTCGAGAGACTCAAGGAGGTCGCCAGTTTCGACAAATCGTGTCACATCTTCGACAACTCCGACGTCGCCGGTACGAGAGCCGTCAGCTCCAACCACCGGTTGTATTTGGGTTCGCAGGTAACGCACCGAACCATCGGCTCGAGCAATTTCGGTAATCTCGCCAACCGCTTCGTCGCTGACCTCCATAAGCGAAGGCCATTTCCGGGCTAGCTCGACAGCGTCTTGACTACCCGCCATCGCTAGCAAGGCATTGTTCACGAAGCCGACCCGACCGTCGTTGTCGCGACTAAAGGTACCGCGCTGATCTGGCTGCCCAATGCCTCTGGCGACCGCTGGCACGTCGCTAACTGCGGTAATGCAAAGGGCGATCATTCCAACTGTTGAATCATCGAGATAGTTCCGTCCCACAACTTCGACCCAGCGCCATTCAAGAGAATCGCCCCCGCTGCTGGCGCTCACTCGAATGAAGCTATGGATCTCGCTATCGACCGCGGTTACGCCAAAGCGTCGTTCGGCGTACCCCCGATCGGTCGGGTGTACTACGGCCAGAAGTTCCTGGCCCACAGCGCCAGAGGCAGGGCGACCAATCAGCGCCTCAAACGATTCACTAGCGTAGGTCACGACCAGGTCGGCGTCGAGGAACACCACCGCTGTATCAGGCTCGGGATCTAGGCGATCGACAGCCAATTTCGTCGAGGTGTCGCGGGCCCGGATCACCAGACCCGACTTTTGGCGAATAATTGCTACATCGAACCATTGTTCAGCGCCGGACATGGCGAGCAGCCGAATGGCGCCGCAGTGTGAAACCTCGCCTTCTACCCTTGTTCTCATCATCGCTAAGGCGTCGGAGAAGTCGCTCTCGTCGTCGCGATGAACGATCTCCCAGATATGCAGCCCGGACAGCGCATCGGGGTGACAACCGAGTTTTGCTTGCACCGGGCCGGTGGCCAGATCGATAATGCTTGACCCAGTTTTTAACAAGATTCCAATGTCGAATGGTTCGGGCGCATCGATCCTCACGTCGCCCAATCTGCTGGCGGATCCGTCCTTGGCAGTTCGGGCCCCATCGGGTGCTGAATCCTCTGGGTCCAGCGAGGTGGTATCGACCTCGATGAGTATCCCTGCGACCGATTCAGTATTCAGTCGATTGGTTGCAACGACCCGAGCTGGGACCCATTCACCAGCCACGCTTGCGAACCGTACCTCTAACGACGCGACGCCATCTGGCTGGCCACGCAGCATCTTTAGTAGCGCCCCGAAAGCCAACCGGTCGGTCGGATGGACAAGGCCCATACCGCGGTCACATGCCTGGCTAGCCGACCAACCCAGGACCTCAGATATCTCTTCGCCAGCACTAGATACCGTTGCCTCGGCAGTAAAGATCATGCCAAATTTCGTAACTTTGGGCGGCGATGACATACCCAGCAGATCGGCAGGACAGCATGATCTATAAGGCGCCATGCCCTACGAACGGCTACCGAAACAGTGTCCGTGATAAAGCCTTTTCCATAATGCCCAGACGGTCCCCTAACGGCCCTCCTTATTATTGATAGAGCATTGCCGACTGGTCTGCTATGGGACTTCACGTTCGATCTCAGGGGCAGAACCCCGGCGCGTCAGACGCCAACACGATTGCCCGAACAACGTGGCCCCTCGCGGCCAGCATCGTCATCATCCTCGGGGTAATCGGTCTTTTGCTTTTGACCCAGAAACAGAACGGACAAGCCCAGACCATAGGCGAAGCAATGCTCACAATCTCACTCGTTACCGGGCCGTTCCTGTGGGCCGAATGGATGGTAAACCGATCGGATTCCAGCATCGACCGAACCGAACGCGATGACCAACTAGCCTTGGTCGGCAGAGACCTTCGTAATCGAATATTTGATAGTCGTGAGCTCCGCCAGCGAGTCTTCGTCGGGTGCAACCTATCGAACAGCCAGATGAACGAATCTGACCTCACCGAAGCAGTATTCGACCGGGCCGATCTTCGACACGTAGTCGCACGGGGATCCAATTTCACGGGCGCTTCGATACGGCGAGCCAACTGCTCAGAAATCGACCTTAGATCGGCTTGCCTGATGACGGTCAATCTCCGAGAAACCGACTTGCGCAAAGCCGACCTGCGCAAAGCGGTGTTCATCGATGCCGACTTGCGCGGCGCCGACTTGCGCGGCGCCGACCTCCGTGGTGCCGACCTTGACGGGGCACGACTCGAATCTGCTCTGTTCAGCCAGTCAACTCTCTGGCAGGGCGATCTAAACCACCCCGACGAACAGTTTCGCCGCGGTTTAGTAGAAGAAGCCGACGAATCACTAACGATTGATGAAGGCTTGACCCCGACGGGCCCTGCTCGATCTCGCGAGCCGCGAAATGGGCCCCGAGCGGCCGTGGCGGCGGCAGTTTTTGTTGCGGCCATGGCAGCCGTTCTCGTTCCTCGACTAATCAGTTCGCAGCCCGAGTCCCCACGCGTCTCCGGCGTCCGCCTTGAGCAACCCTTCTTACGAATTACTGGAAGCAGCACGCAGGTGCGAGTAATGGTCGAGGTCGAAGGCCAGGTGGTGCAACAGTTCAAAACACGCGAGCTACCGGTCACCATTGCGCTCAAAAATCTCCAGCCAAACAATGAGGTGGTCGCAATGGTCGAAAACCTAGACCCTGAAGGTGACGCGAGTTGTGAGCTTGGACTGGGTTCAGACATTTGGATCAGCGAAACATCGGCCGCCGATACAACAGTGATCTACTGCGGCGCGCGAGTTCGCTAACACAACCGATACGAGCCGTTGATCAGATACCGTCTGTGGTGATGCACGATCGTGGAATTCTCTCGGAGCCACTCGATGTCGACGCCCCTCAACGTCGCGGCCCCGACTACCGGGCCGTGCCTGCCGAAAACGGTCTTGTGGTAGAACACCAGGCGACTGGCACAATGGGTTCAATCGTCAGGTTCGCTCCCCCACAAGTAATTGTTCGAGACACCAGTGGGCGCGATCATGCGTTCCGGCTCCACGATGGTGCGTTCTTGGTGGACGGTGCACCGGTGGCGCTAAAGACACCACCACCCGAAATTCGTGCTGAGTCGATGAGCACTACCGCGTCGGGTTCTATTGGACTCGGCGCCGTACCGGCCAGGATGGCACGGGCCAGCCGAATCTACGTCGAGGGGATTCACGACGCAGAACTGATCGAACATGTCTGGGGCGACGATCTTCGGATCGAAGGCGTAGTCGTCCAACAGGTGGAGGGCATCGATGACCTCGAGGAGTTGGTAAGGGGCTTCGGACCCGGCCCAAGACGCCGCCTCGGAGTTCTAGTCGATCATCTCGTGAGTGGTTCAAAGGAATCTCGTATTGCCGCCAAGATCGATCACCCCGACGTTCTGATCTGTGGCCATCCGTTCGTAGATATCTGGCAAGGTGTCAAGCCAGCGACTATCGGAATCGAAAAATGGCCTGAAGTGCCGCTCGGCGAGCCCTGGAAGGAAGGCATCCTTAGCCGAATAGGCTTCGAAGGATCCTCGGGTGCGTTCTGGAAATATCTCCGAAACCAAGTTCGCAGCTACCGAGATCTAGAACCTACCCTGATCGGGGCCGTCGAACAGTTGATCGATTTCGTAGCCCCGCCGGAGTAACGCCTAGGCGGCGGGAATCTCAGCGTGGGGCTGATCAATCTGTGCCGACAGACCGCGAGCGAAATCCTTCGCCGCGACAAGAGGCGAGAGATGACTTCCCAACGCGAACCGCACACCCAAGTCAGAGACTTCGACAAAGTCTTCGGGTGAGTCAACTCCAGCCGCGATCACTGCAAGCCCTGCGTTTCGGGCCAACGCGACCAAAGAATCAGCCGCCGGTCGTGCTAGCGGGTTGCGGGAGAAGTCTCTGACCCGGCGGCTGCTAAGAACTGCCAGGCTCATATCCAGTTGACCGAGCCGATCATCTTGGAGTGCTAGCAGGCCGACATCTTCAAGTGTGGTCTTAATGCCCACCCGACAAAGGTCGCGCAGCCCCGCCGGATCGGTTTCGACCCCGGTCTTACCGATTACGAGTTGAACGATCGACACTGGTAGCCGGTGCTTTTTCAGTAGCGTGACCAACCAAGCAGGAAAATTCGGCTCGCCCAAACTGGCCAGCGATGGGGCATAGAGCAACACAAAGTTCTCGGGTAGGAGGCTCTCGGTCGACCAGTCGGCCAGGTTACCTAGCGCCTGGCTCAGTGCTGCCTGGTCAAAAGCTAGGCCCTGAGGCGTCTCGTCGATCATCGTTCGAAACTTTGCAGGCTCGAGCACACTGCCGGTGGTACCAAGCCAATATGGCTGTGCCTCAGCGCCAAGGACGAGGCCCGTAACAATGTCGAACACCGGGTCGAATCGAACCTCGAGATGTCCATCGCCAAGAACATCGATCACCTCTTCCTTGGAAGAAGCCTTCTTCGCTGCCCTGAGCTTCTTTCCACGCTCTTTGTCCTGGTACATCGCGATGTCGACTTCGCGCAGCACAAACTCAGAATCGACACCGTGGCCGATCTGGGTGGTTCCGATACTGAAATGAAGCTTGTGTCGGTGCCCACCAATCGTGGCCTCACGGCTCATGCTTGCCCTGAGCCGTGCGACTACCTCGGCGACCTCTGCAGGGCCCACGTTCTTAAGTAGGACCAGGAACTCATCTCCGCCCATACGAGCCACAATGTCGCTAGCCTTGACGGCCTGCTTAACGCGATCGGTCACAATCTTTAATGCTTCGTCGCCAGCCTGATGTCCAAAGGTGTCGTTGAGCTCTTTGAAACGGTCGAGGTCGATGCTCAACAATGCACTGTGGTCGGCCAGCTTGGGATCGAGGAGGGTCTCCTCCAACTCTGCCATTAGCGATGCTCGGTTCGCCGCACCCGTCAGCCCATCAAAAGCTGCTTGACGCCGCAACTCGATCTCACTGCTTCGCTGCTCGACCGAGTTGATTCGAATCGACTCCGACAAACGATCGAGGCTTCGAGCAACCTCGCCAATCTCGTCCTCGTCAGCATCGTTGATCGCGTCGAGTTCCTCGCCCGCAGCTAACGTCACGGCAGCCCCGATGATGGCGTCTAGACGGCCTTTGAGGGGGCGAACGAGCAACAACCAGCCGGCCGTTGCTGTGACGACGACAGCCGTCATCAAGACGAACAAGATCAGCCATGACACTCCCGTTGTGGAAGTCAAAGACTGGCCATCTTCGGATCTGAACTGAAAGAGCTGCAACCCTACGAGCAGCGCGCCAAGCAGTCCGAACCCTACGAGGCCACCCATGGCCAAGGAGAGACGGTGGGTGATATCACCCTCGCGCCGATCGACTGTCTCTTTCACACCACATATTGTCGACGCGAACGGTGTTCCACCTAAAGCAAGTTTTCTGATCAATTTTGGTCAGACGAAGGTCGAAACCCGGGTCAGGTTACTCGGCTTCGGATGTGCTCAATCGACTTCTCAGAGTTCTTTGCAACCGAGAAAGTGGCTGCCCCGATTTTCCAGTCGGTAGCTAGCATTGTGCCCCCGACGGGCTCGATCAGGGTGTCGCCAGGAAGCCTCTTGAGCAGCTTGGTCGCGAACTGCCGGACCCTCATCGAGCGGCATAGCGCTAGCCCATCGGTGCTTAGGACAAGCACTCGGTATTCACTGCTCGCTGTTACCGCAATCGCTGTACCGGCAGCGGCGATCGCAACGCGACTTGCCCAATCGTCCCAACCCGCCAGAGCGGCTACCAGCGCGGTAGCTACGAACGCCAGAAGGGCATAGGGAAACATGAGCCGGTGGCGGCGCCACATGAATGCGGCATCGATCAACTCTTCGCCAGGGCCGAGGAGCCGCTGTACCGAGCGGAGAAGCGTTCTACGTCGCAAGGCGGTTCCCCGAACCGGGGCGGCGATATATGGTCGTCCTGACGACCATATTCATCCCCGGTTCGGAGCCAGCGTTCAGTTAGGCGGTTTGTTGGTTTAGGAACGACTTCTCGGCAAGGCCGTGCCATTCCGAAACCGAATCGCGGAACTCACGCCAAGGTCCGAGAATCTCGCCGAACTTCGCATCATCGGCAGCGATTCCGTCGAGTACATTCTCGGTCTCGGTCTTAAACGCATCCATGATTTCGGGCGAGAACTCGCGAATCTCGGCGAACTCTTTGACCTTCTGAAGGTCGACCGGGTTGAGCACGTCGTACTTAGCCATCGTGCGCATGTTGGCGGTAGCCGCTGCAGCCTCGACCGCAGCCTGATACTCCGCAGGAAGCTCGTTCCACTTCTCTAGGCTGAATTGCACCTCAAGAATCGAGCCAGGCTCCCACCAACCGGGGTGGTAATAGAACAGCTGGCTTCCCAGCTGGTCGAGGCCCAAGATGAGGTCGTCGGTGGGCCCAACGAACTCGGCTGCATCGATTGCGCCGGTCTCGATCGAAGTAAGAATTTCTCCGCCGGGCAGCGTGACCTGCTCGCCGCCAAGGTTGTTCAGCACCTGGCCCGCCATGCCGGGAATACGCATCTTCAGACCCTGAAGGTCGGCGACAGTATTGATTTCCTTGCTGAACCAGCCACCCATCTGACAACCGGTAGCTCCGGCGGGGAACGAAATTATTCCGTGCTCCTCGGCGTAGAACTCGTTGAGAATCTCGGTGCCGCCGCCCTCGTAGAGCCATGCATTTTGTTGGCGATTGGTGAGGCCAAAGGGAATCGATGTCCCAAAGTTCTGCACCTGGCTGAGGCCTGTGTAGTAGTACGAAGCGGTGTGGCCGACTTCGACGCCGCCGTCGCGAACGGTGGGCAGCACCTCGAGGCCACCGACGATCTCGCCCGCTGGCCGGGCATTGATGATGAACTTGCCGCCAGTCAGTTTGGAGAGTGTTTCGGTGAAGATCTGGGCAGCACCAAAGATGGTTATTAGTGCGGTGGGCCAACTGGTAGCCATTTCCCATTCGATCTCAGGTAAATCGCTTTGGGCGAGGGTGACGGTGTCGTCGGGAGCAGCGGAATCGCCGTCGCCGTCGCTGTCGCCGTCGGTTCCACTGCCGGTATCTGGATCGTCGCTACCGCAGGCAGCGAGCAAGCTCGCGCTCGCGGCAAAGCCAGCTACGCCGACTCCTGCCTTGGACAAGAACGATCGGCGGCTTACTTCCCCCGGATCGATTTCGTATTCTTCGTATGCCATGGTCCCCTCCTAGTGGGATTTGTGCTTTGGTGAGCATAGATAGCTGTTTGGTGTGATGTTGGTCACGTCGGACATTTTCTTTTTGGTACGAATTTCACGACAGCTTCGACGTGTCGACCAAGATGTTCACCGACGTCTCGACGATGCCTGGAAACAGACCGAGAATTATTAGCGCGATGCCCTGGATTACCATGAAGGGAATAGCTCCCTTGTGGATGTCGGAAGTCTTGACCTCGGGCGGTGCGACGCTCTGAAGATAGAACAACGAGAAGCCCACCGGCGGAGAGATAAAGGCCATGTTGAGGTTTACCGCCATCAGCACTGTGAACCAGATTGTCTCGAGCTGGGTGAACTCCAGAATCTGCATGGCTGGCACAAAGATTGGCACGACGATAAAGGTGATCTCGAGAAACTCAAGGTTGATGCCAAGAATGAACACCGCAATCATGGCCACGATCACAAATCCGGTCTTGCCGCCACCGATCGAGCTGAGCCATTCCGAGGTCTGGTCCGAGCCTCCGAGTTGTTGAAACATCACGGAGAAGAATGTCGAGGAGAACAGCAGCGTCATCACCAGAATCGATATGTTCGCCGTTGAGCGACCAGCTTCACGTAGCGCACTGCTAGTGAGCCGCCATTTAGATTCTATGTGGGTTGCACCAGCGCGAATCATGATCTTGTCGGTGACCCAGCTAAACACCGCCAACAGCAATGCACCAGCCACTCCCACTGCGCCTGATTCTGAAGGTGTCGCGATGCCATTAAATATCGAGAAAAGCACCCCGAGGATGAGCAACACGATAGGTACAACCGAAAAGAGTGTTTCGAGTGCGAGCATCTTGCCGCGCACGGTCCGTTCCTCGAGCGGCATCGCCGGCCCAGTGCCCGGCTTCAGGTATGAGATCCCAATGGCGTAGGCGGCGTACATGAACGACAGCAAGAGTCCTGGCAGCAGCGCGCCGGCGAACAGCCCAATAATGCCGACACCGATCTGTTGGGCGAGCAGGATCAATACCAGACTCGGTGGCAACAACTGAGCGAGCGTGCCCGATGCGGTGATCACGCCGGTCGCCAACTTGGGATCATAGCCAAGCCGCAGCATGGTCGGCAGCGACAGCAAACCCATCACGATCACGGTTGCTGCCACCACCCCAGTAGCGGCGGCCAAGAGCGTTCCGACCACCACAACCGCTGCCGCGACGCCGCCCTTGATGGGGCCCATCAGCATGCCGATTGCATTCAATAATCGTTCGGCGAGGCCCGATCGTTCGAGGATCGCTCCCATCAGGACAAAGAAGGGCACGGCGAGCAAGGTGGAGTCTTGAATCGCCCCAAACCAGCGGTTGGGCAATATGGCCAGAGAACTCGGATCGAAGGTGTTGGTTATGTCTCCGAGGAACGAGAACAATAAGGCGGTGGAGGCGAACGAAAAGGCCACGTTGTAGCCGATCAGGATCATCACCATGAACACGGCGAACATCACTAGCGATAAGAAAACGCCCGTCTCGAGACCAAGAATTGCCAACATCATCGGCTGCTACTCCACTCGGAGCGGGGCTTCCCGCTCCTCGATACCGGCGAGGTCGTTGCGACCAGCAAGAACGAACCCGTTCTTGATTATCTCGCCAACCATTTGAATACTCCACAAGGAAAACCCGATGAGGATCATGAACTTGATAGGTCCGCGGGCTAGGCCGCCAGCGTCGGTGGCCTGCTCCCAGATATCCCACACCTTCCAGGTTGGCCAGCTGCCGTCGAACTTGCGACCGAGCGCTGTTAGCGAATAATTCCAGAGGATCTTCACCGACATCCACCCGAAGGGAAGCAGCAGCGTTAGGTGCAATATCAAGTCGATGAGTGCTTTTCTTTTGTCGGAAAACTCAGCCCACCAGAAGTCGATACGTGGGTTGACGCCTTCGCGCATTCCGTAGTTGAGACCCAGCAGTGCCATGAGGCCAAAGACCATCCATTGCAGGTCGAAAACCTCGCCGATAATAATGTCTTTTT
>CBERPN010000017.1:0-30839 GCA_965524675.1 uncultured bacterium | reverse complement strand
GACACTGGCGAAGAAGTCGGTTAGGTCCATGGATTCGCTTGGGTTGTGCGAACCATTCTCATTGCGGACAAAGATCATCCCGACCGGAATCCCGACCTCTGCGAGCGCCGCTGCGTCGTGCCCAGCACCGCTGGGAAGTGCCATAATCCCATGCCCTTGCAACTCGGCAGCGTCGAGGATTGCTTGCCGCGTCGAAGTGTCGATGCTGGCGGGTGATGTTTCGAGTTGCTGACCGAATTCTACGGTGAGTCCGCGCTCGCTAGCTATCATTCGGGCTTGGTCTTCGATTCGTTCAGCCACGCGCCGCAGAGTGGCGCTATCGGCTGACCGGATATCGAGCGATAGTCGAACATATTCGGCGATTCGGGTGACACCATGTCGCATTGGGTCGGTTTCGAGCACTCCTGTTGTAACTACCAGATCGGTCCCTGCCTCGGATTCTTCGTCCCAGATCGTTTCTATTTCGCTAAGCCAGCGTGCGACGCCGAATACAGCGTCGCGTCGCAACTCGCGAGGGACCGTGCCGGAATGGCCTGACTGGCCCCTCCACTCGACGGCTGGGTAGCGGACGTTGCCTCTGATAGCAGTCACGGCTCCGAGCGGTATGTCAGCAGCGACCAACACTGGCCCTTGTTCGATGTGCAACTCGAGATAGAGGGCGATCGAAGCTAGATCGAGTAGCGGCTGCCCTGCCTCGATCAGAGCCAGGTTGGCACCCATCTCTACCATTGCTTCGCGCAATGCCATTTTCTCTGCCGAGAGGCCGTCGAGCATTGCGGTAGTCAACGAACCAACCAGCGCCCGCGACCCTATGTAACAGGTGCCGAACCAAGCACTCTCCTCACCTCGAAAGGCAACGGTACGAACACTGCGCCGCAGCGGCCCGGCCTTGCGAAGCAGCAGCATTGTCAGCAGGCCGCCGACCACGCCCGCCGCTCCGTCGAAGTTGCCTCCGTTGCGGACCGAGTCGAGATGAGATCCAAGCACCACAGATGGGCTGTTCGGGTCGGTTCCCTCCAACTCGATCCAGGTATTGCAGGCTTCGTCGGTCCAGGTTTTGAGCCCGTGCCTCGCTGCGCAGTTGGCGAACAGCAGGTGGGCGGCGTTCTCGGAGGCCGAGTAGCTACCGCGAGTAACACCATCGCCGTCTGCTGACAGCCGATGAAGGCCGTCGAAAAGATCGGCACCGAGTTGGGCGAGGTCGTCGTCGAGGGAGAGTTTGGTCATGGCGCTATGTCCGTGTCGAGCGAGCCGGCCGACGCGTTCTCATCGCGGACAGCCCCCACGAGAGCAGCGACCGAGCCAATTCCACGCTCGTCACAGTATTCGATCAGCTCTGTTTCGATTCGTTCGAGCGCCGTGGGGTCGAGAAAGGACTCGGTTCCGACCTGCACTGCTGAAGCGCCCGCCAAAAGGTACTCGACAGCATCTCTTCCGCTGGAGACTCCGCCGCATCCAATCACCGGGATCGAAACGCGTCGACTGCATTGATAAACCATCCGAAGAATAATTGGCTTGATGGCCGGACCGCTCAACCCGCCCATCACATTACCCAGCATAGGTTCGCGACTGTCGGTGTCGATCGCAAGGGCCAACATGGTATTGGCTACGACGACTGCGTCGGCGCCCGCAGCTTCGGCAGCTTCGGCAATTTCGGCGATGATGCCCGTGTTCGGCGTCAACTTGGCCCACAAGGGCAGATTTGTACGGCTCCGAGCTGCCTTGACCACGCCCGCCGTCGCCGCTGGGCTCATGGCAAAAGCTTGCCCGTCGGCTTCGATGTTCGGACAGGAGATGTTTAGCTCGATGGCGCTCACTCCGGCGGCGTCGATGAGCGCGACCATCTCGCCGAACTGTGCAACCGTGTCACCAGAAATGCTGGCTATGACCGGAGGTCCGAAGCTGCGGTACTTCGGCAACTCGACGCTTAGGAAAGACTCGATGCCAGCGCCTGGAAGTCCGATTGAGTTGAGCATTCCCTTTGCGGTCTCGGCTACCCGTGGCACCGGGTTGCCTTGGCGGCCATGAAGGGTCGTGGTCTTAAGCACGAGCGCTGCCAATTTCGATATATCGAGTACCGCATCCATCTCGAAGGAGAATGTGCCGCTCGCTGGCATGATCGGGCCTCGCAGTGAAAGACCCCCGCACATCACGGACGTCTCGACACTCATGTTGTCTCGCTGAGGTCAAATACTGGGCCGACGGTACAGACCCGCGCGCTTTCGACTTGGCCGTTGACGGTCCGGTCGATCACGCATGCGTGGCACATCCCAAGACCGCACGCCATTTGCTGCTCCAACGCCACCTGGGCGAGGAGATTGTGCCGATCGGCGAATGGGCGAAGCAGCCTCGCTAGGCGTTGCGATCCACAGGCGTAGATGGCGTCAATCTCGTGTTCTTGATCAATCGATTCTATGAGAAGTTCGACGGATCTCAAAGAGCTTGTTTGGTCGGAATCAAACACCGAATAGAAATCTCCATAAGGCTCAAATCGATCTTGGCCAATCGCGGACTCCGGGCTGCGTCCACTCCAGATTGTTGTGAGCGCTACATTGGCCTTTGCAAGTTTTTGTGCGAGTGGCGCCATCGTGGCAATGCCGACTCCGCGGGCCACGATCAGAGCGTGACGCAAATGGTCATCGATGCGAAAGCCGACGCCGAGCGGACCGAGAACGCTTAGGGATTTGCCAGGTACAAGGGTGGACAAGCCACAGGTGCCTGCACCGGTTACCTTGTATAGAAATTCGATCTGAGCTCTGGCGGGGTCGGCGCAGTAAATGCTCATGGGTCGACGAAGGAATGGTTCTCCGAGCGAGCTTGGCGGGCAAGCCAAGTGAAAGAACTGTCCCGGCGTTGCCGCGGTGTGCTCGCTGGCTGCTGCGAGGGTGATCTGCCAGTAGGCGTCGCCGACAGGTACGTTCGCCAGAACATCGAGCGAAGCGAGTCTAACCGTTCCTGAGTATTGTCGATTCGTATTCCGCTGGGTGGAACTCAACTTCCATCTCCTAGAAGAGACTCTAAGAGTATCCGCCACTGTAATTGGGGCCAACCAGAGAATCTTCGCCCTTGTCGATACCATTGGTAGGTCATGGCAAGCTCAGAAACACTCGAGGGGTTACGAATCGGCGCTACCTCCGCGCCGTGCGTTATCGCGGTCGCGCCCGGTTCTGCCGCCGACACAGCTGGAGTGCAGGTCGGCGACGAAGTGCTTGCACTAAATGGCGAGCGACCGCGCGATGTCATCGCGTGGCAACTTCTGGTCGACGAGTCTGAGCTCGAAATCGAACTGAGTCGCGGTGGAATCGACATAACGGTGTCGGTGGACAAATCTGCCGGGCATCCGCTTGGTATCGAAGTTCATTCGGCGCTGTTCGATCGGGTTCGAACATGTGACAACCACTGCGAATTCTGCTTTATCTATCAGCTCCCAAAAGGCATGCGCCGCAGTCTCTATCTCAAAGACGACGATTACAGACTCTCGTTTCTCTACGGCAACTACACGACCCTCACCCGCTTCACCGAAGCCGACTTCGAACGGGTTGTCTCCGAAGGCTTGTCGCCTCTCAATGTGAGTATCCACTCGACCGACCCCGACGTTCGTGCAGAGATGTTACGCAATCGCAGGGGCGCGACGAGTCTGCGCTGGCTACGGGCACTTCTCGACGAGGGTATCGAAGTGCATGGCCAGGTTGTAGTTTGCCCCGGAATCAACGACGGTCCAAGGCTAGAGGCCACGCTTTGCGGTGTGCTCGACGAGTATCCGGAGCTGGCATCGTTGTGTGTTGTGCCGCTAGGCGTGAGCGCTCACAGCGACGAGCCGCGGATGCGGCCCCACACCACCGATGAGGCGGCTGCGGTGTGCGACATGGTCGAGCGTTGGCAAGAAGTGTTCCTCAATACCCTTGGGCATCGCCTTGTGTTTGCAAGCGATGAGTATTATCTACGTGCCGATCGGTCCTTTCCTGAGCCCGAGACCTACGAGGGGTTCCCGATGCACGAGGATGGAATTGGCATGGCTCGAACGCTCGAACTCGAATTCTTTGGCGCTGCAGATGAGGCGACCGGAGTGCGCCCAGGGTTCTTTGCTGCCGTCGATGGCGCACCAGCCGATGGCTACCGAGCACCGCGCACAATGTCTACGAACAACACTTCCCCTAGCTCTGGCATGTCAGAGCTGTCCGAGGGATTCACCGCGCCGACGGCGGTGCCTGTCCGGCTTGGCAAGCCAGCCCCTCGTAACGGCGCCCCCATCGGCGTGCTGTCCGGTGAGCTTGGCGCACGAGTAATCACACCCCTAATCGAGTCGCTTGGGCGCAACGATGTTCGGGTAATCGAAGTTCCAAATCATTTCTTTGGTGGCAACACCGCCGTCACCGGCCTGATGACCGGTGCAGACTTAAACCGGGTACTCAGAAACGAACCCGCTGGTCATCGCTATCTACTGCCCGACGTCTGTTTGAGCCGCGGCGTGTTCCTAGACGGTGTAGGTATAGACGAGCTTTGTCGCAGGGTCGACGTCGTAGCGACCAACGGAATCGCATTGCGAGAGGCACTTACACCATGAGTCAACTCCCTCTAGTAGCGATCGTTGGACGACCAAATGTCGGAAAGTCGACGCTGGTCAACCGGATAATCGGCCGCCGAGAGGCCATCGTCGAGCCGCGACCAGGTGTTACGCGAGACCGCAAGGAAGTGCAGGCCGAGTGGCAGGGTACAGAGTTCCGACTGGTCGATACCGGTGGTTGGGTCGCTGCCGGGGATGATCTCGACGACAAGGTGAGCCAGCAGAGCGAGTTGGCGATCGACGAGGCCGATCTAGTCATTTTGGTTGTCGACGGTGTTGTTGGTTTCCTCGACGACGATGCCCAGGTTGCGAAGTTGCTGCGGAGGCTCGACACTCCAGTCTTACTAGCGGTTAACATGATCGACGCTCAAGCCCACGACAACAACATCTGGGAGTTTCTGTCACTTGGACTAGGCGACCCATACCCGATTAGCGCTTTGCACGGACGTCTCACCGGAGACTTCCTCGACGCGATCGTGGCGGGGCTTCCGGAGCCCGAGATCGGCGCTGACGACAGCCCGGCCGATGTAGAGCCAGAGCAGCGGATGTTTGCTGTATCGATCGTTGGTCGCCCTAACGTGGGTAAGTCGACCCTGTTCAACCGGATAATCGGTGAAGAACGATCCGTGGTTCATGATAAGGCTGGCACCACGCGCGACACGATCGATACGGTGATCGACACCGATACCGGACCGGTGAAGTTCATCGACACTGCCGGGATGCGCCGGCGCGCCAAGATCGACGAAGACACCGAGTACTACTCGGTGGTGAGGGCACTCACCGCCGTCGACAAGGCCGACGTAGCGCTGTTGGTTATCGATGCAACGGTGGGGGTAACCCACCAAGATCAACGACTCGCCGAACGGGTCGATGCGGCTGGCTGTCCAATCGTGGTGCTGCTCAACAAGTGGGAGCTGCTCAATGCCGAGCAGCGCGCCGACGTGCTGACCCAACAAGAACGCAAGCTGCACTTCGTTGGAGACGCACCGGTTCTGCGCATAAGCGCGCTTACCGGCAAGAACGTGCATCGCCTGTGGCCAGCACTCGCAGATTCAATCGCCGACTATTCGGTGCGAATCCCTACGCGCAGGGTCAATGATGTGATTCGTGCCGCCCAATCAGCCCAGCCAGCGCCGCACGGTGGCCGAGTTCTGTATGCGACCCAAGGTGCTACCGATCCGCCGACGTTCACGCTGTTCGCAAACAAGACGCTTCACCCAACCTATGTGCGCTACCTAGAACGATCCCTGCGCGAGCGTCTCGAGCTCGGAGCGACACCAATCAAGATGCGAATCCGCCGACGAGATGATTGATGAGGCTGGCCGCAGCCAGAAATTGCTAGAAAGCTGACGGTGGGTGACCAGAAGCAATGTTTCGGTCACGTAGCGCAGCTGTAACATAATCGTTGCTCTCAATCATCATGCGAAAGGGGTACTGTTAGGGTTCCTATGAAGACAGTGATCTTGGGCGCCCTCGGCGTCATCTGTCTGGCCGCCGGGCTGGTCTGGTTGCGATCTGCGCGCCTTAGGCAGCGCTACCTTCAGTCGATCGATCGAAATTACGAGAACGACGACGCCTATGTGCTGGCGAGATCTAGCACCCGCAAGGACTTTCATTCGGGCACGTTGTACGTGTTGATATCGATCGGTTCCTTCGCAACCGCATTCTCAGAAGATGACGCTGTCGCTGTCAGCTTCGCGTTGGTGGTCTTTCCTGCGCTCATCTCGATTACTTGGGCTCGAAACTCGGTAAAGGAAGCGCGGCTATCGCGGCAACGCTTCGAGATCGAAAAGCGTGCGGTAGAGGCCCTCGAACAGGGCGACCTTGCGCCCAAAGCATGGGCCAGCCGGCTGGCGCCCGACGATCTGCCGGACCTGACCGGGTTCGAGGTTGGTCGGGTATATGAGGCTGGGTCGGGCCTGATGGCGGGTGACTTCTTCGACATCTTTCGAATCTCTAAGACCCGGGTCGGAGCGGTTCTTGGCGATGTGGCCGGACACGGCATCGAGTCATCGATTACCGCGTTTCAAGCCAAGTACCTGCTGAGGGTGTTTCTGCGTCAGTTCCGAGACCCTGCCCAAGCTCTTGAAGAGCTCAATCTGCAGATGTCGAAAATGGAGCGAGGCGAAGAGTTTATTTCTTTGGTTGTGGTGGTCTTTGACACCGAGGCCGGGACGCTGCGATATGCGTCGGCAGGGCACCCCACCACTTGGCTCTGGCACGACCGCGAGGTGCAGCCACTCGACTACACAGGACCGCTGCTGATGCTCGATCCTGACGCCACCTATTTCAGTCGCGAAATCGAACTTGAACATGGCGACTTCGTAGTTCTATACACCGATGGTTTGGCCGAGGCGCGCAGTGGCGACACTCAGTTCGGCGAAGACCGAATCGCCCAAATCATCCGACGCGACCCTGGTGTGGCGCCCGACGTTCTGGTCAAGACACTAATCGACGCGGCGCACGACTTTGCCCACGGTGCTATCGGCGACGATGTCGCAATTCTGGCGATCCGGCGCGAGTAGCACCGGTGCCGTTTTGTGAACCGTGCGACCGGTTCTACAACCCCAATACCCTCTTGGCCGACGGTTCTTGTCCGCGTTGTTCGACGGTGGTCGTCGAGCCCGACGACGAAGCTGGCAGCGTCGCCCAAGCAGGCTTTGAGCCCGACTCGGAGAGTTCGGTGCCTTGGCATTTCTGGTTGGTCTTGGTGCTGGTGGGCCTCTACCTCGGCTGGCGGGTCATCCAAGGGGTTTGGTGGCTCATCGACCAAGCCGTTTGAGCCTGGTGTCCTATGGTGAAGTTTGCGACCGAGGTGTCAGCTCGGCCGTGCCAACGATACGCTGATCGACGCCACGGGCTGTGGCGCAGCTTGGTTAGCGCGCCTGTCTGGGGGACAGGAGGTCGGAGGTTCAAATCCTCTCAGCCCGACAAAACGAAATTCCTGTTTGCAGGACCGGTAGGCGGGTATTACGACAGTAATTTGGGTGGGTCTAGGGGTCTGGGGTCCAGAAGCCGCCGGCTACACGGCCGCACTTTTGGTTGCTCTCTAGGGGTTCGCCCCGCTTGACCAGCGCGGTAACTTGGGCGCACTGGTGAGCGGTGACCGGCCAGGCCTTCGGAAGGTTAAATACCAATGACGCAGCACTATTTGTGCCTGGGGTTGCTGGCAACTGGACCGCTAGCACTTCGCCAGATGCACTCTGGGTGAGTTCGATCAGCCACTTCTTCTCGGCTGTCGAGTTGTCGGCGAAATCTAGTCGGACCCTACAGGTGCCCGTGCCGCAGTTAAAGATTGTGAACTTGGCGAGCGAAGGTCGAGACGCGACCCTCTCGATCGACGTATTTGCTTCGCAGTCGAGTGAGGTGTCGGTTTGGGCACCGCCGGCGCAGTTGTCGGTTCCGTCGCCGCCGTCCAGGAAGTCCTTGCCGCCGCCGCCATCGAGTTTGTCGTTGCCTGCGCCGCCAAGCAGCTTGTCGCGGCCCCGATTTCCAATGAGTTTGTCGCGTCCGGCCTCACCTAAGAGGGTGTCGTTGCCCTTGCCTCCGTCGATCGTGTCGTTGCCGTCGTTGCCGATCATGTAGTCGACGTTTGACCCACCGAACATCTTGTCGTCGCCGGGGCCGCCGGTTAGAAAGTCAGCTCCGGGGCCAGAATCGAGGATGTCATCGCCCGCGAATCCGAACAGGTGGTCGTGTCCGCCGTTGCCTTCCAGCCGGTCGTTGTCATCGCCTCCATTTAGCAAATCGTCGCCACCATCGCCCCGGATCTGATCCTCACCGGCCTCGCCGTAGATCCTGTCTTTGCCTCGCCCCCCGCTGATGATGTCGTCGCCGTCGCCGCCACAGATACGGTCGGCACCCCCAAGCCCGGTGATGATGTCGGCACCGCCGAGGCCAATGATGACGTCGGCTTTGGCAGTACCTTCGATGACGTCGTCGCCTGCGGTTCCCACAATGGTCGCTTCACGACCGTCGCAAAGCGGTTCGGTCGGCTGGGCTACGGCGAGGGTTGCCCCAACAAAGATGCTCACTGCGATGAGGGCCAGCCCGGACAGGGTGGCCGCAAGGTGGTACCGACGTACTGGCATCGAAACTCCGAATTTGCGACTAGGGGGGTGTGCCAGGAAGTGCCTGGGACACGTTAGTCGTCAATTCGTCCAAGGCGAAACTGCAGCCGTTCCGCCAGCGAGGATCGCCCCTCTGGGGGCGCTTTTAGGTGGCAGAACTCTAGAGATGTGCTCTTGACGGCTACTGGTCGGGTGTCCAGTGGCCGCTCAGCACCTGCCCGCAAAGCTCGTTGCTCACCAAGGGCTTTATCTTGCGGTCCTTCTGGGTTGCATCGACCGTGATGCACTGATGCGCGGTCTGTGGCCACTCTTTGGGAATGAAAAACTGGAACCGAAAGTCGCCCAAGGATTTGTCTTGTGCATCGAAGTTGACGCTGTACGTTTCGCCGGTTGAGCTCTGGCGAAGGGTCACGGTCCAGCCGCGTTCGGCCACCGATTGGTCGGTGTAGTCGACTGTAATACGGCACAGACCACGCCCACAGTTGTCCATTGCGAAGAAGTTGATGACAGCCGCGAATAGTGGCGTCTCAATCCCAGCGAAGGTCGCGCACGCGAAGCCCTTGTCGCGGTCGGGGCCGCCGAGGCAATCATCTTTTCCGTCGCCGCCATTGAGGATGTCTCGACCTGGGCCGCCATCGAGTTTGTCGTCGCCCTCGTCGCCTTCAAGTTTGTCGCGGCCGCCGCCGCCATCGAGGAGGTCCTGTCCGATTCCGCCCCACAGGCGGTCGTTGCCCTTGCCGCCGATGAGGGTGTCGTCGCCCTCTTCGCCGAGCAGGGTGTCTTTGGATCGGCCGCCGTCGAGTAGATCGTCGCCCTCGTCGCCGATCATGTAGTCCTCGTTCTTGCCCCCCAGCATTACGTCATCGCCAGCGCCCCCCGTTAAGAAGTCGGCTCCACGGCCAGCATCGAGTTTGTCGTTGCCGGGGCCTCCGAACACATGATCGTGACCGGCCGAGCCGAGAACGGAGTCAGCGCCATCGCCGCCATGTACCAAATCATCGCCTCTGCCGCCGTCGATGGTGTCGTTGCCAGCCTCACCCCAGACCCGGTCTTTGCCGGTACCGCCGTCGATTGTGTCGTCGCCGTCACCGCCACAGATGCGGTCGGCGCCAGCCAGGCCGTTGATTGTGTCGTCGCCGCCGAGGCCGACGATTACATCGGCCTTAGCGGTTCCCTCGATTATGTCGTCGTCCGCAGTCCCGACGATCGTCGCCACTTTGCCGTCGCACTTCAATTCGGAGTCTTCGACAGCGCCGCTGGCCGCTGGGCTGCCAAGCGCGACCAATGTCGTGATCAGGAGAGCGAATAGTGCAAAGACGTGGGGGAGTCGCTGGCGGAGAGGCATTGAGCTCGTCGGGGACGCGGATATGGTCGTCCGCTATGAAACACCACCACGAGCACTGTAAGGGGGATGGTGATGGTGTTTGTAGTGTTGCTGGTGCTACTCGGTTCGCCAGCGTCCACCAGCGTCGACCTGACCACAGATCTGGTTGCTTGGAGCCGAGTTGGTGATAACTCGAGGTCCGATCGATTTAATCGTGGCGCATTGGCGGTTACGGGCTGACCATTCGCCGTAGGTCACTCGAAAGCTCAAGCTGGCGGGCCCTTCACCGGCTATCGGGGCAAACTTTCGGACGAGTGTCTCCCCGCTTGTCGTGGCAACGATCTCGATGATCCAAGTGTCCTCATGACTCGTCGAGTCGTCAAAGTCGAGAGTTATCTTACAATCGCGACCACCGCAGTCCGACCAGGCGAACGTCGCTAGGGTCGGCTGGGGCAAGGGGAACTCGATCGAGCTGCCCCCACATCCAATCCCGAAGTCTAGCGAGTCGCCACCAACACAAAAGTCAGATCCTCGGCCGCCATCCATTCGATCGCGCCCCTTACCTCCGTCGATGGTGTCGTCGCCGTCGCCGCCAACTATTCGGTCGTTGCCAGCTCCGCCGCTTAGATCATCGTTGCCGGACTTGCCTAGCTTCGGTGCGATCTTGGCCTTTCCGCCATTGCGGAGGTCGCCGAAGATGCGATCGCCACCCTTACCTCCGTCGATGGTGTCGTTGCCGTCGCCGCCATAGAGCTTGTCGCGACCATTGCCACCCAGCAGCTTGTCATCGCCCCGACCGCCAAACACGAGATCTCTACCGTTTTGGCCTTCGAGTAGGTCGTCCCCTCTGCCTCCTTCAAGGGTGTCATTACCCGGGCCACCCAGAATCTGGTCTACGCCATCGTCGCCGAGCAGGTAGTCGACGTTTGTACCACCTTTCATCAGATCGTTTCCAGCCTGACCGGTGAGATAATCGGCACCCTTGCCACCATCCATATCGTCGTCGCCAGCACCGCCGTAGAGCAGGTCGTGCCCCGCGTCGCCGACGAGCACATCGTCGCCCGCTCCTCCGAGCAGTAGATCATCGCCCGGCCCGCCAGAGATGGTGTCGAGCCCGTCGCCGCCAAGCAGTCGGTCGTTGCCCTTGCCGCCGCGGATGATGTCGGCGCCTGCTCCGCCGCAGATCGTGTCGATCCCGCCGAGACCATCGATAATGTCGACTCCGCCGAGGCCGAGGATAACGTCGTTGGCCTCTGTTCCCAGGATTGACTCATCCGCGTCCGACCCCACGATGGTCGGAACCAATCCGTTACATAGCAGGCCGTCGGCGACCCCTCGCTGGGTTTGTTTGCTCTGGGCCCCGACAGGGGCCACAATGCCCACTAGCAGAACAACAGCCACACCAGAGGCGAGGGTGAGTTGTGCTAGCCGACCACGCTGCGTTGCCGCGACAATCTGGATCGCCATAAGTATTCTCCGTTCCGCGAATGACCCACCAAGTGTCTGTCCAGATTGGAAAGCATGCAAATCCACCGAGACATATCTAGGTTTGCTTGATTTCCTTCACACAAGCCACACAGTCTCCGCGCAGCGCCGCGACCACCTCGATGCGGCGCGAGGTTTAGGGTGGTAGTGCTGAGAAGTTTCCAACTTTCTGGCGTGCTGGTCTGGTCACGGTGCGTGGTCGTTCCTACACTTGGTATTCCCGGCGCTCGTCGCCAACTAGAACCAGAACTACGGATACAACGTTGATCTTCAATTCGCTTACCTACGCGGCATTTCTACCGCTGGTGTTGATCGCCTATTGGGGTTTGGGCAGGCGAAACCAGAACATCGTGCTGTTGGTAGCGTCGTACATCTTCTACGGCTGGTGGGACTGGCGATTCCTCTCGCTGCTGGCAATTTCGACCATCGTCGACTTCACCATTGGGAATGCGCTTCATCGCAGCGATGTCGATGCGACCCGAAGGCGGCTCGTACAGATAAGTGTGGCTGTAAATCTTGGCCTGCTAGGGGTGTTTAAGTACTTCAACTTCTTCATCGACTCGGCGGGTGACATCGTCGAAGCCTTTGGCGGGTCGGCCAACGCTTCGAGCTTGCGGTTGATCCTGCCGGTCGGAATCTCGTTCTACACGTTTCAAACGATGTCATACTCCTTCGACATTTACCGTCGTCGACTCGAGCCAGCAGAACGACTCGTCGACTTCGCTACATATGTCGCCTTCTTCCCCCAACTTGTAGCGGGCCCCATCGAACGCGCACATCGTCTGCTTCCCCAGATCGTCGCAACTCGCGATCGACCAGGACTCGACCAGGTTCAATCGGGCCTCACCCTAATAGCCTTCGGCCTGGTCAAAAAGATCGCCATTGCCGACATGGTGAGCCCGATCGCCGACCGTGCCTTCTCCGGCGCTGAGACCGCAAGTGGCTCAATGATGGTCGTCGGCATAATCGCCTTCTCACTACAGATCTATGGCGACTTCTCGGGCTACACCGATATCGCTCGAGGGACGTCGCGGCTACTCAATATCGAACTAATGCGCAACTTCGAACAGCCGTACCTGTCGCGCAACATCACCGAGTTTTGGCGCCGCTGGCATATTTCACTGTCGACCTGGTTGCGCGACTATCTCTACATCCCACTTGGAGGGAACCGGCGCGGTACGGTCATCACCTATCGGAACCTCATGATTACCATGCTGCTCGGAGGCCTATGGCATGGCGCCGGCTGGAACTTTGTGATCTGGGGAGCATTGCACGGCGGAGCGCTAGCGCTACATCGCGCTTTCGGCGGCAGGTCCGACGAAGGCCCGATCCGAGTACGCGACATCCCGCGAATTCTAACGACGTTGGGCTTTGTCGCCTTCGCCTGGATCTTCTTTCGGGCAGGATCGTTTACCGAAGCCCGAACTGTGATTCAGCACGCGAGCTGGTTCCGGAGCCCCGAATTCACCTTTGAGTTTCTTACCGTGTTGTTGGCAGGGATCGCGGTGATGGGAACCGACCTAGTTCAACGATTCGAATTCGAACGTCGCATCTCCAAAGGAACATCGCCAGTGCTTTCCGGTGCGCTTGTCGGTATCGCTGTTGTCGCCATCGTTATCGCAGGTGCCGGACCGTCCGCTCCCTTTATCTACTTCCAGTTCTGATGTCTAAAAGCGATAACGCCACAGCAGAATGCGCACCCGCCGAACCTCGGATCGAGCCAGCTGAGCGATCGTGGGCCAAGACCGCGGCCGTGTTCTCGCTGATGATCGTGTTGGCACTGTTACTCGCCGAGGGTGCGACACGGTGGTTGGTCGACCCGAAGCACGAGGTGCAGATCCTCAAGGTCGACCCGTTTGTGGAACAACACGTCCAGCGGATGACGCTGCTCGGCGCGCTGCCCGACGATGAACGGGTTCGTCTGGTGATGAGCGGAACCTCAATCGTGGGAGTGGCGCTAGATCCTGACATCGTCGGAGCTGTCAGCGGACTTCCGGCTTACAACGCCGCGATCGGTTGCGCGAACCTCGATATTCAGAGTGAATGGCTACCTAACTGGGTGGCCGATTTCGCTAACCCCGATGTGGTGGTCATCGGTGTTGCTCCTGGTGACTTCGATGCGACCGCTTGCGTACGCGACTGGGACGATCGAAAGAAGTATGACTACACCGGCCCAGATCTCGACTGGGAGCTGTTCAAAAAATCGTCGCTATGGCGACAGCGCAAATTCCTGGCCGAGCCCCAAAACTGGGAGGTGTTTTGGAACCAGGAAGAGATCATCAACTTTTGGGAGTTGGACATCAGCGCCGAGACTGGCTTCTGGGATGTCGTCGAATTCAGAGACGAACCCAACCAGATGCTCAACGCCAACCGCACGAAACTTGTTTTCGACAAGCTGATGACCGAAGGTCTAGCCAACTCAATCGTGTCGCTCCAAGAGCGCGACATTCAGGTTGTAGTGCTCGAGATTCCGATGGCTCAGCGCTTCGTCGACAACCTCTCAGACAAAGAGAACGAGGGCGTGCCATACGAAGAGGCGTCACGCCTGATTCGTGAGCTTGCCGAAGACAACGGCGCTATCTACATCGGTGCGCTCGATCCGGCGTTTCGACGCGACGAACTATTTATCGACGAGAGCCACCTCAAACCTGCTGCGGCCAAGGCATTTAGCGAATGGTTCGGCCGCGAGCTAGCCAGCGTGCTCGGGTAGACAATTCGCCTGTTGGCGGTGCGAATAGTACCCGACTGCGAACCAAAGGCCGCCAAATACCGCCAGCGGCCCCCAGAACAGCGATGACCACTGGCTCTCGAGTTCGTACCCGAGCGCTCGACCGAATGCGAATGCTGTCAGCAAGGTCGCGGCGACCTGACGGCGGGCATTGTAGGGCCGAATCTTGAGTTGTTCGACGATGAAATCAATGGTGGCCGGGCCAGAGAGAATCCAGATCGCCCACGGGTCCCAGCTTTGCGGCCAAGGTGCATAACCTACCGCTGACACGACGGCGATGATAATCGACAAGGGATGTAGCGCCAGACACCTTCGGCAGTAGTGACGTCCACCAATAACGGCGCAGCGGTCGTACTGATCGGGCTGATGATGAGTCCGCCACAGCGATGATGTTGCCGACCTTTGAGCTGCTTCGGCCGAGCGACGCTCCCGCTGCTCGGCGACCGCTTCGTCAAAGGCATCGATGTGCCCATGGTCGGTGGATGTCACATCGCTCTAATCGGCAGGACCGTCACGTCCTTGACTCTTTGGTACGTCGGCTGGGATTGATTGCGGCGCAAGAGCGGGTTACACCGGATGCGATCGAAGTCGTGAGCGTGATGGGTAAGGAAAGAAGTCGGGTAGCTCACCGCGACCGTGTTGTTGTTGAAGCTCGCGCCAATAGTTGACGTCGAATAGTTCGGCGTGGGTGGTGGCCACAGTCTCGCGGATCGACCCAGGGAACCACATGAAGGTGGCGAATTCTTCGGGAAACACATCGAGCTGGTCGACCGAGAACCATGCCTCGCTGCGCATCTCGTCTTCCTCATGCTGAGCGGCGGGCAGCTCGCGAAAGTTGCAATCGGAGAGCAGTTGCAGTTCGTCGTAATCATAAAAGACAACAACGCCGTGGCGAGTAACCCCGAAGTTCTTCGTGAACAGGTCGCCGGGGAAGATATTTGCCGCAGCAAGGTCTTTGATTGCTTCGCCATATTCGAGGGCTGCCGCCTCGGCGCGGGAGTGGCCGATTTCTCTAACGTAGAGATCGAGTGGATAGACGCGGCGTTCGGTGTAGACGTGACCGATAACTACCTCGTCCTCGTCAATGGTGACCGTCGCCGCGCACTGTTCGCTCAGTTCCTCGAGTAGTTCGGGGCTAAATCGATCGCGGCTAAACGAGAGGTTCTCGAACTCTTGTGCGTCGACCATTCGCCCCACTCGATCGTGTTGAAACACCAGCCGGTAACGCTCCATTACCTCGCTGCGGGTGGTCTTCTTCGGTGGCGCGAACCGGTCTTTGATGATCTTAAAGACCACATCGAACGACGGAAGGGTAAACACGGTCATCACCATGCCAGGAGTGCCGCGCGCGAATCGGAACTGCCCGGTCGAGTGTTCGAGGTGGCGGTACAGCGCCCGGTAGAGGGCGGTCTTACCGTGCTGGTTGTAGCCAATGGCGGTGTACAACTCTGCGATTGGCTTCATTGGTAGAATTGACTTGAGCAGGCCAATAAGTTCGCTTGGGTTATCCCACTCGACATGAAAGTAGCTTCGGGTAAAGCTGAAGAGCCGACTTGCCTCGGACTCATCGAACAACGCGGCATCGACATCGAAGGTGCCGTCGGGGTGGGCGACGATTGCCAAGATGAACGGTGTCACCCGATTGAGATAGCGAATACGGCCGAGCAGGTAGGCACCCTTGTTGCGGTAAAAGAGCGGCCGCAGAACATCGATGCCATCAAAACTGGTCGATCCCCAAGCGCTTCGCAGCTGAGACTCGAGTCTTGTTGCGATAAGGCCGCTCGTGAGTCCCAAATCTCGCCATTGACCACTAAGTGGCGTGTTCTCCAGAATTTCTGCTACAAGTTCTTCGAGATTTGGCGACCAGGTGTGGGTTCGGAGCGCATCGTTGCTTGACTCTGTGCGCGGGAGAACCGTAGTTCCAAACCAGCGAAACTCGATTTGAGCATCGACACCTACGGTGGCAAAGGAGCGGCGTGTTACAGAGTTAAAGAAGGTCTCGGCCAGTTCGAGGTCCTCCCGAACAGAAATTCTTTGGCGGTACTGCTCCTTGACCTCAACCCACAGCGCATGGCGGCCCTGGTCGGGCAGCGTGGTCTCTAGACGTTTGACGGTTCGGCTGACGATCGACTTGTGTAACTCGAGACGTTGGCGAGCATCGAAGGCCTGTAGATCCCATTCGCGTCGCGCGAAATGAGTGGCCGCACGCCTAGTGAGCGACAAGAACTCGCCCCTAAAGTTCACGAACGCATCGAGGATCGCTCCCGACACGGTCTCGACCAAGTCCGGTTCGAAATATCTTGCCGAACTTTGCTCTGTTGGACTACCTGGACCAGAAATAGCCGACAAAGCGCCTACCCTCTTTGCTATCGACGAAACACCTACCGCCCCGGACCCTACGTCGCTATTTGCCGACAAACAGGGTTTCTTTCGAGTTGCCGACGCTCATGAGGGCATCGATCTCGAACGGTTCCGCGTCGACGACGGCACGATCTGGTCAGCTGAGGAGGCTAACGCTCGAACCAGGCAGTTCTTCGCTGTGCTCGCAGGTAGCCGCAAAGTCATCGAACACGTCGACGCTTTCGACTTCGTAGTAGCTAACGAATTGCTGCTGCTGATCGGAGATCGAGAGCAGCGCGCATTCGAACAGCACTACCAGCGAATGGACCCTGAAACGGTTCGCCGTTGGCAGGATCTGCTCGACGGAGGCAAGGCTAGCGATGCGTTCGGTCCGCTTTCTCTCGAGGAACGGCTCGACGAAACCCAGTTCGCCCAAGAGATGGACCGGCAGCGACGGGTTAGAGCAGTATCGATGGTCGGAGCGTTGCTAATGGTTGTAGCGGTGGCGGGCGCAGCGTTCTGGGCCATCGACCGCGGTGCTCAAGAGCAGGCCGTCGACTCCTTCTCGTTCGAGGACCCAGCTTCGGCCAACAGCGGGGGAGCGGTCGGCTCCCCGCGGCCAGACATCTCAGGTGCGGTGGTCGCACCGGTCGACATCGCCATCGTCGTCGCCGCCGGGGAGGGCGAGCCAGCGGAGCGGGTCGAGCCGGTACCCGACAGCGCGTTGTTCGACCAGCGTTTCGATAATCTACACATGGTGCTGCTCGCCGAAGAGGGTCAAGGCCGAGTCGCTATTGTTGGCAAAAACGGTTGGTTTGACGAGCTTTGCGTAGTAGCTAGTTCACTATCGGAACAGCTCCGGCCGCTGTCGACTACCCACCTTGCAGCGAATGCAATGGCCTGTGGCGACAACCCGATCGGGACACCTGTGCCCGCCATCTGTACCGGCCCGAACGTGGTGATGATCCCTGTCGAGATCCCGGCGAGTGTCGTCGACCTAGATGAAGGTGGCGAAGCACGTGTGGATAGCGTCCGAGTGCGAGTTCTCGACCCGACCGATGGCTACGAACAAGTGTCGCTACGAGGCGCCGTAGACCTCTCGGTTGAGGGCGCAGCGATTATCCCTGCGTTTGGCTGGTCGACCCAAGGAACTGTCGAACTCGATATCCCGGTAGCGGGTATACGGCGCGTCAAAACCACCTGCACGCGTTCCGACGGGTAACCTGACCGCCATGTGTGGACGGTTCGTCTCGGCGACACCCCCCGACGAGTTGGCTCGCTACTTCGGTGCAGAAGCACCGGCCGAGCAATTACTCGAGCCGAGCTACAACGTTGCGCCGACCGCCACAGTCTTCACGGTTGTCGAACGTGCCAACGACCGCGCTCCTGATGCAGAGGTATCCCGTCAGATCGAAACAATGCACTGGGGACTGCTCCCGATTTGGGCGAAGGAGAAGAAGTTCGGCAATCGCATGTTCAACGCCCGCTGCGAAACGCTCGCCGAGAAAAACTCGTTCAAACCTGCCTTTAGGAAACGCCGTTGCATCATCCCGGTCGACGGTTTCTATGAATGGATGGTCGTGCCTAGCGACGACGTCGAAGCCGCTGAGCAAACCAAGAAACCAAAGAAACAACCGGTCTTTATTCGCCGAGGCGACGGCGATCCATTTGCCTTCGCCGGCCTATGGGAGCGATGGCGCGGGCCCGACCGCGATGGGGAACTGTTGGAGTCGTGTACCATCATCACCGGTTCCCCCAACGACAAAATGGCGCACTATCACCACAGAATGCCCGTGATGCTTCCCCCAGATGCTTGGGACACCTGGCTCGACCCGTCGTTGGACGATCTTGAGACCTTGGCCGAATTTTTTGTACCAGCTCCCTCGGAGCTGCTCGAAATTCATCCTGTGAGTACAGAGGTAAACAACGCCCGAAACCAAGGTCCGCACCTCATGGCGCAGGTTGGGGTGCGGTGACACGCCCCCAGACAATGCGACGACAACTCGAGATGTTGTCGCTACGCTTTCAGGCCCGCCTCGACAGCCCTTGGGCCGACCGAGTGGTGCCCTGGATCGTCACTGCGATTGCATTCTTGTTTCTTGTCGGACTCTCCTTGTCGCAGTACCGATCGCTCGAGAACGGCACTGAGCTAGCCCGCTACACCCAAGCCGCATGGAAGATCGGCAGTGGAATCGATCCCGACGTCGGCGTCGACGGCCGCCACTTCCTTACCCAGCAGGCCGCAGTCGGCTTTTTGCCCATTGCGATGGTCATTCAGTTCTTCCCAATCGGCCCGACGCTGTTGGTGCTCCAGTCAGCATTTTTGGCCGCTGGGGTCGTCCCGCTATTTCGAATCGCGCGCAACGAAGCGAAACTAAGGGTTGGAGCGACCCTGACCCTGCTGGTGGCATACGTGCTCTACCCGGCCATACACAATGCGAACTTAGCGAATTTTCACCTAGAGACAGTGGCGCCCGCCGCCTTGCTAGGTGCGATTTACAACGGTATTACGGGCAGGTGGTGGCGTTTTGGCCTGCTCGTTGCGATTGTTCTTGGCGCTAGGGCCGACCTGAGCATCGCGGTGATGGGCCTTGGGATACTGCTAGCAACGCTTGGACACCGAAGGGCCGGGTTGCTCACGATTCTCGGAGCGGCGGCCTGGTTGCTGATGGCGTTCGCAGTGGTTAGAAGTGCGGCGGGTGACGGAATCTACCCGCACATAGATGCCTTCGCTCGTTGGGGCGATACGCCGTGGGGCTCATTGTGGGGATTGCTTACTCATCCAATCGACGTGCTTGAAATCCTCTTTGGTAGAGAGAGCTTTGACCGTGTCGTTTTCCTGCTAGCCCCGTTGCTTTTCTTGCCAATGATGTCGCTCCGGTACCTACTTCCGATAATCCCGCTCGAAGCCCTATATCTACTGAGTGACATACCGCTCGACCAGTACGGGAATCCCGAGCAGGATATGGCTGCGACAGCCTTCCTGTTTACTGCGGCTGCGTTCGCGCTAAGCCGGGCTGGTCGAATAAGAGGCAAACGGACCCTGATCGACCCGAGAGTGCTCGGAGCGATCGTGCTAACGGCGAGTGTGTTCTTTGTACGGGACTCGTTGAGTACGCCTTATGAGCGACCTTGGACATGGGGTGGTCGCGATGCCAGCGACCTGTCGCGTCTCGCGGCCATCGACGACATCCCCGAAGACGCCTTGGTGCGAGCGTCGCGCACGCTATTGCCCGCCCTGTCTGAACGGCCGCGGCTCTTCGAACTCGACACCAGCGAGAACTTTGCCAGAGGCGAAGCCGCGGCCGCAGGTGTAAACGTTGTCATACTCGATCTCGATGCAGCCCCGCTCTGGAGCCTTGAGACCGTGCTGGCGTTCTCGCGTGAACTCCAGCGAATCGGTTTCGATCAGACCTCGGCAGCCAACGACATCTTGGTATTCAAACGAACCAGGCCGCCCGCGTAAGGGTCTTGCTAACCAGACTGCAGATCCCGCATCGGTCGCTCAACAGACCTGGGCGTGGCCTGCGGAACGGAGCGCGTTTCTTAGTTCGTCTGCCGCAGCGTCTAGGTCGTTGGGATCTGGGGTTTGGTCGGCGGTTGCGAAATCGAGATCGCTCATCGTGTTCATCGGTACCACGTGAACGTGAGCGTGGGGCACCTCGAAACCCGCGACCACTATCCCAATTCTGGCGTAGCCTCCTACAACTTTTTGGGCGTTGGCGACATGGTGAGCGACGGTGAAAAGGTGCGCTGCCACCGCTGCTGGGAGGTCGGTCCATTGATCGGTCTCGGTGATTGGGATTACCAGCGTGTGTCCCCGGCTTAGTGGACGAATGTCGACCATCGCTACAGCCGTGTCGTCGCGCCAGATGATTCGGCCTGGAATCTCGCCTTCGATTATCCGGGTGAAGATTGATGTCATCGGAACACCCTAAACTCGAACTCGTGGCAGAACCGACCGCACGAACCGACTGGGGCCCGATCTTCGGAGTCCCAAACATCATCTCGTTCATCCGCCTGCTCTGCGTTCCCGTGTTCGTGGTCTTGCTGTTCTCCTATGACCGGCCGTATGGCGCGGCGTGGCTGTTGGCTGTCCTAGGTGCCACCGATTGGGTCGACGGCTTTATCGCGCGACGATTCGATATGGTGTCCGAACTCGGCAAGATGCTCGACCCAATCGCCGATCGAGCAATGTTGCTAGTAGGGGTTGTCTCGATCGCGGTGTTTGGAGCGGTCCCTTGGTGGTTCGCTGGCCTGACATTGTTCCGTGAGGCATTTCTTTCGCTCATAGCGATAGGGCTGGCTTCGCTTGGCACCGAGCGCCTTAGCGTGACTTGGTGGGGCAAGACAGGTGCATTCTTGTTGATGGTGGCTTATCCGCTTTTTCTGGCCGGTGGTGCCGAGGTCTCCTGGGCGAACACCGCTACGACCTTGGCCTGGGTCTTCGGCATACCCGGGTTGGTCTTCGCTTATCTCTCCTTAACGGAATACCTACCTAGCGGTCTCGCTGCGCTGCGCGCCTCTCGGATCGGATAGTTTCTTATCATGAACGTTCCAGATGATCTCAAGTACTCGACCGATCACGAGTGGGTACGCGTCGACGATGCGGGTGTGGCTACCATCGGCATCACCGATTACGCCCAAGATGCGCTTGGCGATGTCGTGTTCATTGAACTGCCTGAAGCGGGTGTAAGCATCGAGACCGGGGCATCCTTTGGCGAGGTCGAGTCGACCAAGTCGGTGTCGGACCTATTCGCTCCGATTACCGGAAAGGTCACCCAGGTCAACGACCAACTCGTCGACAATCCAGAAAAGGTCAACGAAGACCCGTACGGCGAAGGCTGGATCTGCGTTATCGAACCCAGCGACACCGCTGAATTTTCAGCTCTCCTCGATGCCTCGGCGTACTCCGAGCTCATCGAAGGCTGAAGAGTCTCGTGGGAAAGCCCGCAGAGGTGACCTGCCCGAGTTGCTCGCATCGCAACTCTCTCGGCTCGAACTTCTGTTCATCGTGTGGTGTGCGCTTAGGTCAGCAGCGCGACGACCGAACCGACGCGATCGCGTTGGACGATATTGTCGATGCCGATCAATCCTCCGAAGCTGCCGAGGCCGACGATGGCTTCGATCGTTCAGACTTCGCTCCCGATATGGGAGTGCTGTTTGTGAGCCGCGGTTCTAAGGCCGGTTCACGCTATGCACTCGATGAAGCGATAGTTACTGCGGGTCGCCATCCCGATAGCGGGATCTTTCTCGATGACGTAACGGTCTCGAGGCGACATGCCGAGTTGGTTGCCGAAGCCGGGATCTACTCGGTCCGCGATGTCGGATCGCTAAACGGCACCTATGTAAATCGCGAACGCATCGATGAAGCCGTGCTCAACGACGGCGACGAAGTCCAGGTAGGGAAGTTTAAGCTATTCTTCTTCCACGGTACCGGCGGCCGATGATTGCACGCCCGCACCGGTCGATCGGCGAAGTCCTGATCCTTCTCCAAGAGGAGTTTTCCGAGATAACCATCTCGAAAATCAGGTTCCTCGAATCGCAGGGTCTACTCGACCCCGAACGAACACCCTCTGGGTATCGGAAATTCTATGAGCGCGATATCGCCACGCTGCGCTGGATTCTCGAGCAGCAGCGCGATCATTTCCTGCCGTTAAAGGTCATTAAGACCAAGCTGGAAGAAAGCGACGGCGAAGTCCCCGGTACCGTCGCAGAGAGCGCTGTTCCCTCCGTTGACGAAATCCTGTCATCTGTGGCCAACGCGGCTGGACAGAAAGATTCGCCCGCTAGTTCTTCACAGCAGCCGACCGATGCTGCAGATGGTGATGCAACCCGGGCGTTTTCGGGTTCGGTGAGTATGACCGCAGATGAACTAGCCGACGCCGCCAGTATCGACCGGTCCGCAATCGACGAGTTAGAGAAGTTCGGCATGTTGTCGAGCCGCTCGGCCGGGAGCACCCAAATCTACGACGACGATGCTTTGGTTGTGGCCCGACTCGTCTCTGGATTCTTGGCCCGCGGCCTTGAGCCGCGCCATGTGCGTATGTACAAACTCGCTACCGATCGTGAGGCCGACGTCTTTGAGCAAATCATCACCCCTCGCCGCAAGAGCGGATCACACGATTCTCGCGATGAAGCCGTTCGCGCCATCGACGAACTGGCGAAGCTTGGCGCCGAGCTTCGAAGCGCGCTGTTGCGACAGAGCTTGCGCGGCGCGGTCTAATCGGCGATCGAAGTAGACTTCGGACATGCAGGAGATGGAGGTAGTTGGGGTTCGAGTCGAGTTGCCAACTAACGCGCCGATAGTTCTGCTTCGCGAGCGTGGCGGCGAGGCGCGTTTGCTGCCGATCTTTATCGGTGGAGCGGAGGCCAGCTCGATATCGCTGGCACTCGATGGTCACGAGCCGCCGAGGCCGATGACCCATGACCTGATGCGCAACGTTCTCGAAAACATCGATGTCACGCTGGAACGAATTGTCATCACCGAGCTCACCGATCGAACATTCTTTGCTGAGCTGAATCTTCGCAGGGTGGAAGATACCTGGGTCGTTTCGAGCCGTCCGTCCGATGCGATTGCCTTGGCTGTTCGCACCGGTGCGCCCGTGTTTGTCGCCGATCCTGTCCTCGATGTGGCCGGTTACTCCGCCGACACCGAACTGCCGGATGACCTCAAGGAAGAGGCTGAACACGAAGTGGTGGTTGAAGAGTTCCGCCAGTTCATCGAAGAGATCAACCCCGACGACTTCAGTTAGCGTCAGGCTTCGGTTTCGACCGGTTGCAGCAAGCCGGCTGTGAGCATGGTTGTTGCCGCGCGCGGTCGGCCCTAGAGTAGTAACAGCGGCGTAATTTCGCCGATGTAACCAGTGGGGGTCTAGGACGCGATGATCAAATCCGGATTTAGCGGCAAGAAAACCGCTGAAATTGTTGGTATTACCTACCGCCAACTCGACTACTGGGCCCGCACCGATCTGGTAACGCCTGGCCTGACCAAGGCGTCGGGGAGTGGTAGTCGTCGCGAGTACACGTATCGCAACCTGCTCGAACTAAAGGTCATCAAGAACTTGCTCGACAGCGGAATTCGCCTCGAATCGATTCGTGAAGTATTCGACTACCTACAAGACAGTCTTGGCGAAGACATCACCACGGTAAACCTTGTTATTAGCGGTAACCGCTCGGTTTTGGTTCAAAGCGGCGAAGAGATCATCGACCTATTGGGTAAGGGCCAAGGAGTGCTCAACATCTTGCCGCTAGCCGGTGTCAAAGAATCGGTCGATGCCCGGATAATCGAGATCGCGCCAGAACTGGCGGCCGATGACGACAGCAGCGCTAGTCCCGGCGAGAGCCCACGGAGCGCCGCCATCCAATGAGCATCGATTTCGCCCATCACTCTGAGCGAAATGTTGCTGCGATCCTCGATTATTACGACATCGAGTGGCAGTACGAGCCGACCACGTTTGTGTTGGAGCGATATGAAGACGGGTCGGTGAGTTCGGCCTTCTCGCCCGATTTCTATTTACCAGCGTTCGATCTGTATGTCGAGATTACGACGATGGCTCAAAAGCATGTGACCAAAAAGAACCGCAAGTTGCGACAGCTGCGGGCTACCTACCCCGAAGTCAATGCCAAGATTTTTTACCAACGCGACTACGAGCGGTTAATGCTGACCCACTTGAGCCTCATTTCAGGTCTGGCAGAAGCCGCCTGACGGTCCAAATTCGTGCCGGTGAAACGTTCGCTTCAGTTCGCAACTTTCCTGGTGGTCCTCGGCGCTTGTAGCTCACAAGGTGCGGACACTACAGCAGGCCTACCGGTGCCTGCCAGCTCCTTGTTGCTGCCTGTCAGTTCCTCGACCAATCCCGAGGCATCGACGACAACGGTGGTTGCCCGAAGCCCTAGCTCAACAACGACTTCAGTGTTAGCGAGCTCGGCGCCGCAATCGACTCTGCCACAATATTCCGGGTCCATTCGCGAGCTCGACCCTTCGCTAATAGCCCAGATCACGCCAACCTCGTGGCGGGAAGGTTGCCCCGTCGCCCCAGCCGAGCTGCGCCTTGTTGAGGTCACCCATGTTAGTTATGAAGGTGAAGCGACCAGCGGCGAACTTATTGTGCATCGCGACCACGCTGAGGGTATCGCCGAAGTGTTCGCCCAGCTATACGACGCACGCTTTCCGGTGGCATCGGTATTGCTGGTCGACGTATTTGCCGGCGATGACGGCAAGTCGATGCAGGCCAACAACACCTCGGCATTCAACTGTCGCGAAGTGGCGTCCAAGCCAGGGGTATGGTCCAACCATGCGTTCGGAACAGCGATCGACGTGAACCCTCTTGTAAACCCATTTGTGCAAGGCGACCTTGTCGACCCACCCGACGGTCGGCCGTTTGTCGACAGGGCGCTCGGCGAACCAGGCATGATCGTCGCAGACGATGTCGTAGTTAGTGCATTTGCAAGCATTGGTTGGGCTTGGGGAGGCACCTGGTCGAGCGCCAAGGACTACCAACACTTCTCCGCGAATGGCCGCTGAGATGGATGAGTCGCGCCAAGCCTTGCGCTTTGCCGCCGAACGTGCCGACGCTTACCTCACCGAGTTACGGGGTCGTCGGGTATTTCCCTCAGACAACGCGCTAGCGGCGCTCACCGAGCTCGAAGGCCCCTTGCCCGATGCCGGTCATGCCGCCATCGAGACCCTCGAGCTGCTCGACAGGGTTGGTTCAGCAGCGACGGTTGCATCAACGGGCCCACGGTACTTCGGCTTTGTGACCGGGGGCGTGCTGCCACCGGCCCTTGGGGCAGCGGTGCTGAGCTCGACATGGGATCAGAACGCTGCGTTGGCGGCGATGTCGCCGTTGGCAGCGCGCCTGCACGGCGTCACCAACCGCTGGACCAACGAACTGCTCAATCTTGGGCCCGATGCCAAGATCTCATTTGTCACCGGAGCCACGATGGCTAACGCGACCGCTCTTATCGCAGCTCGCGATCAGGTGTTGCGCCAAGTTGGCTGGAACGTCACGGCAGACGGTCTTTTTGGGGCGCCACCGATCCGCGTGCTGGTGGGAGAGCAGGCGCACTCGACGGTGTTCAAAGCCCTCGGAATGATCGGGTTGGGCCGAAGCCGCGTCGAACGATTAGAGGTCGATGATCAAGGCGCGATTCGAGCAGATGCGTTGCCCGACTACGACGGTACCCCAACGATTCTTTGCGCTCAGGCCGGTGAGGTAAACACCGGAGCGTTCGATCCGTTTGGGGCATTGGCCGACTGGTGCTCGGGCAACAATGCTTGGCTACACATCGATGGCGCGTTTGGCCTCTGGGTAGCTGCGTCTCGCAAATACGCGCACTTGGTGAACGGCGTCGAACGGGCCGATTCCTGGGCCACCGATGCCCACAAATGGCTCAACGTAACCTATGACTGCGGCTTAGCGATCGTCGCTGATGCAGCGACACTGTACAACTCGATGACTGCAAATGCTGCTTATCTGCCTACGGGAGCGGCCGACCCCGATGCCATGATGATGTCGCCGCAGTCGTCACAACGGGCCCGTTCCATCGAGTACTGGGCTGCACTGCACTCGCTGGGCCGAACCGGATTGGCCGATTTGATCGAGCGGTGTTGTCGTCACGCTCGTCGCTTCGCCGACGGCCTGGCCAAAGGTGGTGCGCAGATAGCTAACGAGGTTGTCCTAAACCAGGTCCTAGTGCGCTTCGGCGACAGCGAGCGTACAGCAGCGGTAATCGTTAAGGTCCAGAGCGACGGCAGAACCTGGTGCGGCCCCACAGAGTGGCAGGGCGCGACCGCGATGCGAATCAGCACTTCGTCATGGGCGACCACCGACGAGGACGTCGAAACTGCCATCGACGCCATTCTTGAAGCGCATCGTTCAGTTTAGGATGGCTTAATGCCAGCTGCTCCTTGTGGAGGAAGCTGATCCAGCGAACCGCTTATTGGATGCGCAGCGAGATTCGGGCAAGTTCGGCGACAATGTTGTCGTAGAGGCCTACCGCTATGGCGAGCCCTAGCAATCCGCCGATCGCCAGTCCCACAAATTGCGTTCGGTCGTGGTCTCGTACTGTCGTTATCTTGGGCCACGCAAAGGGAATGAGAGCGATCACGATGAGCAGCGCACAGACCGAGCCGACGTAGATACCGAACCTGGGAAGCAGAGCTAGTGAGCCCTGTGAGGTTGCATCGTTGAGCAGGTTGCCTAGATTGCGGCCGACGCAAGGGATCCAGAGCCATGCTGAGGCGGTGCCGACAACCGTGCCGCCGATGGCTGCCGACCGCTTGTTTTCGATTCGCCAGGTGGCGATCGCTGCGGCTATTACGGCCAGCCCGACCAGAACTGCGACGACTCCCTCCGGCGAATCGAACCAGTCGCCTGTCGCGCGGAGCCAGAAAACGATGCTTGCGGCCAGCAGGTACGCGGTTACCGCCACGGGGGCATTGCGGCGTGAGGTCAGAAGGGGGATCAAGCCTGGTACGAATAGCGCCAAGGTGCATGGCAAGCGTACGGCCCAGAGTCCTTCGGCGAATAGCTGCACGGGTGTTCAGGCACCGTTTTCGAGCAACCAGGCCACGGTGGCCTCGAGCTCGTCGTAACCGCCTTCGCCGATGTGGTCATAGCGGATATCGCCGTTCTGGTCGACGATGTATGTACGGGGCCAAAACCTTCGGTCCTGTTGCCAGGTTCTAAAGGTGCGCTTGTTGGTGTCGAGCACGATCGGCCAGTTCACATTCTGTTCGAGCGCGGCGTTCTCGATGCTCGCGACCTCTTTCTCGAAGTCGAACTCGGGCGAGTGAATTCCGACGATTTCAAGCCCGCCGGGCTGGTACTGGTCGTAGATGGCCCGAAGATGGGGTTTGACGTTGCGACAGTTGAAACAGCCAAATGTCCAGAACTCGACGATGAACACCTGACCATCGAGGTCGTCGAGGCTGGTGTAGTCGGACTGCAGCCAACCGTCGACTTCGACTAGGCCGGGGCGTTGGCGCAGCACTGGGGGAGCGGCGCCAAGTGGTGCGCCGTTCTCCACCGGTAGCACCGCTTGCTCGATTGGCTCAACGCTCGCACCGGCCTCGACAGCGGTTGGCTCCGTCGCCAGGTCAGCGTTATCGGGAGCCGCTATCGGCGCCGGTTGAGGATCGCCATCGCCGACAAACGTGGCCGCGACGACCGCGACGGCGAATATGGCCAGGGCGGCGAGCGCCAGCACGCGTGAAGAACTCATGATGGTGAAACGCTGCGAGTCGCCATGAGGTTCCCGTCGCGCCCAACCATTGTTAATCGAGAACGTCGACTGCTCGTTGTCTAAGCCAGTGATCGGCCAAGGTCAGTAACGCCATCGCCTCGACCATGGGTACTGCTCTGGGAAGCACGCATGGATCATGACGCCCTTTGGCGGCCAATGTCGCGGCGTTGCCGTCTCGATCGACCGTAGCTTGCTCCGATGCAATGGTCGCCGTTGGTTTGAAGGCCACTCGAAACTCGATCGTCTCGCCATTTGAAATGCCACCCTGAACGCCGCCCGAGTTGTTGGAAGCGGTTCGAGGGCCGTCGGGACCGGGAACGAACGGGTCGTTGTGCTCGCGGCCGGTCATTTTGGTTCCGGCGAAACCACTACCGAGTTCGAATCCCTTTGATGCTGGTAACGACATGGCGCCTTTGGCCAAATCGGCGTCGAGCCTGTCGAATACCGGTTCGCCGAGGCCGGTCGGAACGTTTCTCGCGACGCAATGCACGACGCCACCGATTGAGTTGCCATCGCTGCGGGCGCTCTCGATCGCGGCCGTAATCTCGGCGGCAGCGGCAGAATCGGGGCAGCGGGTGGGGTTGGCCTCAACATCGGCGAGGCGGACGCTCGCTGAGTCGATCGTCGCTTCGATGGTATGCACCGAGCTAACCCAAGCGAGCACCTCAATCCCGGCGACAGTGTTGAGCAATTTCCTGGCAACCGCACCTGCTGCTACCCGGCCGATGGTCTCGCGGGCACTCGATCGTCCGCCGCCCTCATGGTTGCGGGTGCCGTACTTTGTTTCGTAGGTGAAATCGGCGTGCGAAGGTCGGTATATGTCTTTGAGGTGGTCGTAAGCCGCTGGGCGAGCGTCGCCATTGCGGACTAGCAGGGCGATCGGAGTTCCGAGTGTCTGCCCTTCGTAGATGCCCGACACAATTTCGACTTGGTCGGTTTCATCGCGTTGGGTGACCAGGCGGCTCTGACCGGGCCGACGACGGTCGAGATCGTGTTGAATCTCGTCAACCGCAATCTTGAGCCGTGGAGGGCACCCGTCGATAACAACACCGACACCGCCACCGTGTGATTCACCAAATGTAGAGATGCGAAAGGTTGTTCCAAAGACGCTGGACATTACGGTCGAGGATAGCGAATCAATCCGGTGCTTCCAGTTTCAGCGGGTCCGAGAGTGGGGGCCAGACCCCAGTTGGACTTGCCTGGCGCAGTCCATCTTGGGTGACGCGCCGCCCGTGAAGCTCACGACACCAGCGGTACTCCACGTAGGTTTGTTTGCGTTGTTTGTGGCCGCATGGTACCCATTGACTATTGTCAGCAAATGTTGGCGATACTGATTTGACTTCAGGAGTTGGCGGTTGTGGCAGGCAGGGTCCCGAAACAGATCTCGGGTGTATTGGTCCAAGCGGCGGGCGATGAATGGGTTGCCTACGAGCAGGAGTCCAACAACGCTCATGCTCTAAATCGATCGGCAGGAGTATTGTGGGCGGCCATTGATGGGGTAGCCGACGTTGAGGATCTAGCCGATCGTCTGGACCTGAGTGTCGATATGGTCACGTGGGGTCTTGATGAATTGGCCCAGGCCGAGCTGATAACGTTCGCCAACGAACTCGACGCGACCGCAAATAATGGGTTGGATGGGGTGCGTGTAGATCGCCGGTCACTTCTAATCAAGCTGGGTATTGGCTCGGCCGCGGCTGCAGCGTTACCGGTAGTAGAGACAATTGTTGCGCCTACTCGGGCCGCCGCCGCTTCGGTACCAGCACCGACTCCGATACCGACCGAGTTCCCGACTCCTGCACCCACCCCGTTTCCAACTATGGCGACGCCTGCCCCAGCACCGTGCCAATGCGCAATAGTCTTTGGTGTACCATTTGGCGCTCCCGGAGAGCGCAAGGTTCCGATGAACGTAGTTTTCTCCGGCGATTGTTTCGAAGTCTTTGTCACCGTTGCCGTCAACGGCGTCGGAGTCGGGAACAGCGATGAGAACCCCGAAATATTCGCTAATCTGCCTGTAGACGTCATCGACGGGCGGGCCACAGTCCTGGTCCTAGGCAGCGTCGGGTGCGAGGCCACATTCGTCGACGAAGGGTAGGCGTTTGCTCAAATCAGGTAACCCCATTCGAAGGGGAAGCGGCATCAATCCGCTACCAGGTCTTTGATGAGTCGAGCCATCTCCAGTTCAACCGGTGTCGTGATGTGGATGTTGGTTTCCTCACCGGGAACAAACACCACGTTTCCAGACATTTCCTCGACCAGTTGAAGTTCCTCCGGAGCCTCGGGCCGTTCTACTAGCGCCCTTTTGAGTATCTCGAAACGAAACGCGCTTGGTGACTGAGCGACGGCGAGGTCGGACTTGTCGACGGTGCCCGAAATCCGCTCGCCCTCGTGCGTTTTAAGCGCATCGCCGAGGTCGCCCTTGGGTGTGGCGGCGTCCGCCCCATTTAGTACGGCGTCGATGACGGCACGGAACAGAGAAGAGCTGGCGAGTGGGTGAGAGCTGGTTGCTAACACGACAATGTCGGTGTTAGTCGGGACTACGGCGATGCCAGCGCGAACAGAAGCGCCGTGACTGTCGCCGCCTGACACGGTCGCGGTTACTGGTCGACCTGTCCAGCGGTGGCCGGTCGGGAGCACCAGCACAATATGATCGCTGCTGAGCCCAGCGATCCGAACAACTCGGTCTACGAGACGCTCATGACCAAGTACAGCGAACTGCTTCGCTGAACCAAATCGTTGTCCGCTGCCCGCCGCGAAGACGATCGTGGTGACCACTTGGTCCACCGTCTTGCTGCGGGGCGATGTCACAACCCCAGCAATGCGTTCTCGACCACTTCGGTCAGGGCGGGGTGGATGTACATCTGGTCGTTAGCCATCTGGTCGACCGTCTGCCCAAAGCGCATTCCTTGAATCAGCTGTTGTAGCAATGTCGAAGCCTGCGGCCCAATGATGTGCGCTCCGAGCAGCATTCGAGTCTCGGCGTGGGCTATTAACTTAACGAAGCTGTCGCCGTCCTCAAGTGCCCAGCCGTAGGCGGTGTCACCATAGTTCTGAGTCTTTGTGACATACGGTGTGCCAGCT
>CBERPN010000016.1:0-30945 GCA_965524675.1 uncultured bacterium | reverse complement strand
TTCGCCTTTCACAAAATTTTCGCGGTTAGCCCTACCCTGTCGGCCTAACCGCGACAAGAACTGGCGGTCGACCGGGCCTATCGTCTGAAGAACTCGCTGAAGCCGCGAACTACCCGGTGGCCGTTGGTTTCGCCGTACACGCCGTCGGGGGCAAACAGAGCGGTCCGCATACCCAGGTCGCGGGCCGCATCGAGGTTCTCTACCCTGTCGTCGATCAAGAGATAGACGTCGAACGGTGCCCCGACAGTGGTTCGCAATGCCTCGTAGATCGCGGCATCGGGTTTTCTAGCCCCTATATCGCCGCTCACTATCCAAGGCCCAATCTTGGTGTCGAGGTCAAAGCCCTGGCGAAGCAAACGCGACCACAATGAAACATCGTTACAGACACACGCCACCGGCACGTTCTTGTGGCTCAGCTTGTCGAGGAAAGCAAGCAGCCCGCCAGTCATCCGGAACTGCGACAGGTAAGAGCGATCGAGTTCACCAGGGTCACCCTCGAGGCCGGCGGCTTCCCACAACTCGGCCGAGGACAACTCGCCCAGCGAGGCTCGCTGATAGAGCGCTCGAACCTCGTCGGGCCCGACTCCACCATGATCTTGCACAAACGGAATCAGCAGCTCCTCGACATCGTCGGCGTTGCGATAGATCACGCCCATCGCGTCGAGTATCACAAGCTGCGGGGCGCCCGAGCGACTGCGTCGATTAGATACCGTTCGTGGCATATTGATCGCATCGTTGGAAGCGCCGGTCGCTGCCGCGGCTGCCGCTGCGGGGTTAGCCGAGTCGGTTATTGATGGCGCCTGCTTGGCCCTTCGACCCGAAGAAGCTCCGGCTGGTGCCTGGTAGGGGGCCACCGGTACCGGAGCCTCGGCATACTGTGGGTCGGGCACGGAGAATCCTGAACGGAGCCGTCGACGAATCGCCCAGAAGCCCTGCAGGACCAGCACGAAGAAGGCTGCGGCCAGCGCGGCGATCGCTATAAGTGCCAGCAACCTAGGGCGATCGTCCTTTACCGAGCTAGCGATCTCCAGCGGGGTCGGCCCGACGTCATCGACCCGTGCCGTCCAGGTTGCTGTTCGACCATCGGTCTCTTCAGAGTTCGCGTCAACGTCGTCGCCAAGACGAACCACCAACGAGAAGCCCAAGGTATCGGCAATCGGCTTGCGGAGGTCGGTCTCGATCGCTTCGACGTCGACACCGGTGAGGCGACCGCCCAACAACTCGGCCAGCTCGGCATCGCCAAACCGGTCGACGCCACCTGTGACGTCGAACTCTCCGGCGAGGCTCCACTCGGTTGCGGCGAATGAGCGCTCTCTTGTGAGCACGATGTTGTTGAAGATCCCTATCTCGTCGAGCACGGTCGGAAGGTCGTCGGGACTCGCAAAGGGCTTTATCGCGCGAATCCAGGTATTGCCATCGTCTTCTAGAGAGGGTCCCTCGATCTTCCAACCGGTCTGACGAAGATCGTCGAGCTGTAACTGTTCGGCCAAATCCGGAATGCGTTCAATCGCCTTTTCGCTAACGGCGACCGCTACATCGACGTTTCCCGAGCCGTTTCGTTCGATGTCGACAGTCACCGTCGTATCGATCCGACATGCCGACAGGGCCAATGCGAACAGCAATAATGCAATCAACCACGGAACCCGGCGCATAGGCACCAGAATCTACAACCTCTCCAGCTCCTTTTCCGGTCTCGCCTACATGTCCGATGCAGAGATGAGACCTAAAGGCGGAGGACCGGGAGCATTTCGTCTCTAAATGTCCACCATCGACAGCGACTAATCTACAAGTCGCAAGCCCCTGAGACGAACCCCATTCGCCACGTTGTAAATGGGCTCTAGCGATTCAATCCTGCTCGGGTTGTAAGCGATCTGACCAACAACTTGGAAAGTGATCGTAGCTGGAATATCGTCGACAATTGTTTGCATCGCAGCCGCCCAGAGCGGCTCCGCACGTTCGAAATCCGATTCGGCATAGGCTATTGCCACCTCGTTTTTTGCGGGCGATGGTACTTCGTGAGGGTTATACGCTGCACCTGGAGCTATGTACTCCTCCCAATAGCTCGCAGGATGAAAATCGACCACGGGATGAAGACATGCGTCAAACTCGCCGCTGGTACAGGCCGACCTCCAAAGGCCCGCACCGACGTTAACGATCTCGACGTCAATGCCTACTTTCGCAAGTTGCTCCTGGATATTCTCGAGACGATTCTTGATGAGAAAGAACGAAGGCACGGCGATACTTAGGTCTGTCACGCCCGCCGACCGAAGAAGGCGACGCGCCGCTGAGAGATCGTACTCATATCCTCCAGACGACAGACTTCCACCGTACTCACCGCGAGTGTAACGAACGGCTCGAGGTTCGTTAGCCGTATCCTGAGCAAGTTCGACACGATCGATTGCATGAGCGACAGCCTGTCTCACACGACGATCTTCAAAAACCCCGCCCGGCCCGCGGTCGATGAATGTGAATGACATGACCGCAGTTGGAATATCGACTAACGAAAACTCATTCGCCAGATAGCGTGGGGCTTCTGGCCCTCCGATGAGCGCCACGTCGATCTCTCCCGACATCATGGCCTCGAATCTCTCCGTAGGGCGTTCCACCACCGAGTATGTAATCGTCTCGACGCCCTGATCGACAGGATTGCGGTACCTTGAGTTGAGAGTAACCTCCCAGGAGTCGTCGCGACTGGCTTCAGTGTCGATCATCCATGGTCCCGTACCGACAGGTATGGCTTCGACGTCGGTCGCCGTCGGGCTAATCATCATTCCGGGAGATTGGGTTAGCTTCCACAGAAGTTGAGGTGACGGACGCTTCAAAGTCAAGCGCACCGTGTAGTTATCGATAACTTCTACCTCTTCGATTGCATCGAAGGCAGTGGCCGCTTTTCCAGGGGTCCCTCGGGCGTGATCAATGTTCCATTTCACGGCCTCCGCATTGAATGCGGTCCCGTCGTGAAACTCGACGCCTTCAACTAGCCGAAACTGCAACGACTCGTCATTGACCGTCCAGGAAAGGGCAAGATTGGGACGAAGATTGAGGTCGTTGTCGTAGCTAAGAAGAGTCTCGAAGATCGATGAGTACATCGTGTCAAAGACTTCGCGTCGTTCCGCGTGTGGATTCCAAGTAGCAAGTGGAATCAGCATGTCTATGCGAAGATTTCCCGACGGGGGAGCAACCTCGGCGGGTTCCACCAGGATTGGTGGGCCGCTCGTACCACTGTTGGACGAACTTCCATCAGCCGTCGAACATGCGCCAGCTAGAAGCCAGACGATTAGCGCTGGTGCGAAGACTCGAGATCTGAGCGAGCTTCTAGCCCTCACCGGCAGCCTCGCAGCTAACCAGTTTCTCGAGCGGTGGGTGCGGTCTATTTGCACCGACCTTCCATTGTCCTGTCGCGAAGTGTCGGTCATCAGCAAACATGTCCTCGGGTCGTGGTCGACGGTTATTGAAACGCCAGCGTTGAAGAAGTTGCTCCGCCGAGCTCCGAATCGACCAACAAGCGGGCTGATACACCGCGCCGATGAGCACTGGCTCGCGTTTCAGTCCAGAAAACGAATCGTTCCAATGGCTTTGCAACTCCGCATGAGCGAGATCGACTACCTCAGTAGCCGCTTCTGACTGCTGAGTGGTGACTCCGCCGTGAAACTGATGGAAGGATCCTTCGGAAGGAGCTGTGAAGAATTGCTTTGAGAATCTAGACAGCCCAAGTTGACGGTACATATGCAAATTGAGGGCACCACCACCTTTTAGTTGAAACGATTCGTCGGCGCCGCCAATCTCTTCGAAGGCCAAGGCGGGAGCAAACATCGCGTTGCATTCGATCATTGGCAATAGCCAACCATCTTCGTGAGCGAAGCCCATGCTGCTCACATCGAGTAGTAGATATCCATTCTCGGCCCACGGCACAGTCGCCAGCAGCGCTTGTTCGGTTTCCTCATCATGTTCGTAATCAACGTTTAGGTGATGTGGGCCTTGACCGAGATTGTATGCTGGCAGCGTGAGCAGGCTATTCGGCTCAATCCGAACTGCTTCGAGCGCGGTAGCGATGACACCGGGTGTCACCATTCTCGCCCCGTCGATCATCAGTCCAATCGTTCGCCCAGATGCCTTCGCCAAGCCATCGTTGATGGCTGCTGCTGGGGAGACACCACTCTCGTCACGCAACAGGTATGAGAAGTTCACGCCAAGTCCTTCAACCTCCGAGGCATTGAGATTATTCGACGACCGGTTCTCTACGACGATGACCTCATAATCGTCAGGAACGACGCCGACCTGATTCTGCGGGCTCAGGGTGAAGAGAGTATTCATTGCCTGTCGAGCCATGTCGTAGACGATCACGATCACCGAGATAGCAGGAGCGATAGATCGGGCCGCCACAGCGCTTACAACAGGTTTTGGAGCGACAGGAAAGCGCGATTCGCACAGATCGAGCGATTGCAGAACCTTTGGGAGAGAGTGCAATGACCACGAGCCGAATACCTTGGCCGGGGATGGCCGATCAGCATCGGAATCTGAGGCCTCAAACTTCGAACCCAAACGAACCGCTCCCTCCCCCGCGAGTGTTACCACTTCCCCGCCGGCAATATGAAATAATTTTGCAGTAAGTGTTGAAGCGAAGTCTGTGCGCCGCGCTTCGCCATTTCGCTGTTCGAAGTTGTCACAATCACCCATTGCCTTTGCCAAGGTCGCAGCCTCAGCGATAAGGACCGGGCGACTGCCAATCGCAAGCGGCCCGAATCGGTTACTGGGGCAGCTTCCAGCCGCGGCCAGAATCTCGTATCCGAGGTCACCCTGGAGCTCGTCCTCAGCAGATCCGATGAACTCGTAAGGGGGAACCGAAACCAGCAGATCGTTCTGATTCTTCAAGGCCAACGCAGCAAACCAGAATACCCGAGGTGTGAGGATGCATGGCCCATCGGTTAGCAAAAGCACTGGGCAATCGGGGTGCGTCTGGGCGAGCTGCAGGACGTCGGATTCGAACTCGGATCGCCCGCGAAGACTGGCTGTCGGATAGGTGCGGGAGACTATTGACATATTGTCAAGCGTGCTCCCGCGATCTTGACAGTACTGCTTCTGGATCGACCGGTACCCAACATCGATACAAGCTGGATCCATTGCATCAGGAGCTACAAACAGGTACGAGGTTGATCGAAGCATTAGGGAACTTAGGTTGTGGCTAGCCGACATCAGATTGCGCCGCTAGCAGTTTCTCGGCCTGGTGTTCCTCGTGGCGTCGTGTGTGCATGCGGGCGACTGGGCGATGAAGAATCAGCTCGCCGATAAACACGTATAGCTCTCGTAATCGAGCGATCGTCTTTGGTTCGTCACTAAAAAGCAGATTCAGTAGTTCGCCGTCGTTTCCTCTGTCCCCGCCGGGTTTTCTTAGTACTCCCAGTCCAAAGCCATGGTCGAAAGTGAAGGTTTCGTGCTGCGCTGATGTTTCTTCCCAGAACTTCCAAACACCGAAATCATCCAGACGAGCATTGACATCATGGAACAAGATTATTCCGCCGGGTTTTACCTTCGGATACCATGTTTCAAAGTCTTCTTTGACCGCCGCGTATGTATGAAGTCCATCGATGTGGAGCAGCTCTATCGATTCAGCACTGAATCTCTCAGCGGCCGCGGAGAACAGTGATCGGATCATGTAGCTGAATCCCCGGTACTCCTCGCGCAGATGTGATTGCACCGAAAGGAAAACGCTGTCGTCGTAGTCGCCGGTGTGAACGTCGCCCTCCCAGGTGTCAACCGCGAAACAGACACCGTTAACGCGGTGTTCCTTCATTCCTTGACAGAACGCAAAGAATGAAAGTCCGTGGTGAGTACCCAGTTCAACCAGTAGACGCGGACGAAGCGCCTCGATCAGGTCATAGGCGAACGGAATATGATCGGCCCAGGTGCTCATAACAAGCCTCTTTGGGTCGTACTGGGTCATGGACGGAGGCACAAAAATTCTCATTCGACCGACTTCGATATATATTGGCGGTTATTGAAATGTAATCATAGGTTAGGTGAAGGGTCGGAATCCAAAAATGCCAGAACTCGATCGGGTAGCTGAACAGTTGGGAGTGCCTTCTGCAAGCGCCCGCGAAACCACAGTGCGAGAACTTGTTCAACTTCGATTTGACGCGTTCGGTGAGGTCCGATCCCGAGGAGTGACTCCTGACCAGGTGCCAACACCGAGTGGCAACAAGATTCGGCTACTTGACGGAATTCCGACGGTGTCGGCCGAAGACCTCGACGCTCAGGCGGTCGTCGACGGGATCGGGCAAGCTGGCTGTCTCCGCGTGCGCTCCTTGTTTAACCCATCGCAGATCGAATCGCTAAAAGCAGGCATCGACACCGCGTTCGCTGCTCGCGAGTCCAAACGAGTGGCCGACCCCTGGCATCAAGTCTTTCTTCCAGCCAACTGCTCTGACTCTCAACTGAGCCTGATAAAGGTAAGCCGCAGGGCGTGTTCAAATCCGGACTATGGCGCTCTGCTCTTGGCCGACTCACCGAGAATGCTGCAGAACTTCGTCGAGATATCGGAGAGTTCTGGCCTCACTAATTTGGTGCATCGATTTCTAGGAGAGCGCCCAGCCATCTCCGTCAATAAGGCAACTCTTCGCGTCGTGTCACGTGACATCGCTGGCGGCGATTGGCACCAAGACGGCTCATTCATGGGCACCCCGTTGCAAACTCTCAACAGTTGGATTCCACTTTCTGACTGTGGCCAAACCGCCCCCGGCATGGATCTTGTCCCCCTGCGACTCGATGGCTTGGTGCCTACTGGCGAGTTGGGAGCCTGGTTCCCATGGTCGGTATCGCCGCGCGAAGTTCGTGATGCCGCTCAGGACACCCCGATAGTTCGACCAGTATTTGAAGCCGGTGACATTCTGCTGTTCGACGAGTTGATGCTCCACCGAACCGCAGCCACCCAGGGGCTATCGTCCGACCGCTACGCGATCGAGTGTTGGTGGTTTGCTCCGTCGGGATACCCCCTTGAGACGCAGGTTCCACTTCTCGTCTGACTGAACTCGGTTGAGTTATTTTCGGTCTCTGATTAGCAGCTTCGCATACTCGTAGAGTTCAAGGTCCAGTAGCAGGTCGCTTTCCAACCTTCGCTTGAGGCTCCGTGGTACCGAGAGGCTATCGGTCGCAGAGTTCAGACGAGCGGCACGGTGTAGCTCGAAGGTGAAATGACGGCTGATACGAACGAGCAGACCATCGAGATCGTCGGTGACACCAATCTCGTCGACCTTCTCCAGTTGTCTCTTAGCTCTTCGGAGCGCATCGGAGTCAAGTGGGTCGTTGGACGAAAGCGCAGTTCGCGACCAGGGCGAGGTGTCGAGTCCAGTCAATAGCTCTTGCGCGAAGACGGGATCTTCGCCCGCGCGCTGCCGTTGATCACGGGCAATAAGGTGTTCGCTGTGGGCGTGACGTGGTAGCGACGAGAACATTCGAGTCTGATAATTCCGAAGCCGTCTCCCGTACTCTTGTCGCTCATACAACTCATCCAGCGCCGGAGTATCGGGCAGCGATCGCGAGATGTGTCGCAGGTGCGAGACTGTTCGGCTCAACGGCTCTCGAAGCATGGTGGTCGCTAGGTGAGCTGGCGCGATGTGCGCAGCGACCCACGACGGAAGATGCATAGAATAAAAGGCGATCTCGCGACGGCGACTCGAGCCGATATTCAGACAGCGCTGCAGGTCCATCTTGTTCCACAGGTGTTCCGAATCATGCGGTGGATAGATTACGTCGGACCCAAATTCATCCTGAAGTAGTCGGCCGACAGAGTTGCCGCCTGTCTTCATGATGTGGATAAGGAAGACTCCAGAATATTGCGGCATCAGAACTTCCCGGCGTTCGCGTTGGCGATGATCTCGGTAAGTGTTCTCGACTCGAATTGTCGGAGAACCGTCGTGTAATGGTCAGAGAATGGGCGGGCAAGCCGTGCGCCGCGGTGAAGGTGTCCCAGAACTAGAGGTTCGCGTACCGACGCCGACCATGGTCGCTCGAATATTCTCTGATACTCAGCCTTATACCGCGCCACCTTCTGGTCGCGCTCGACACGATTGGTGTTCGTGGTCGTGCCGTTGTGAAACTGGTGAAATGTTGCCTCACCAATTATCAGCACGTACGTCGACCCTGTTCGCTCAGTCGCCTCGGTAAAAAGGTGGAGGTTCAGAAGGCCACCCGCCGGATCATTGAATCGTTCATCGGCACCACCAAGGTCATCGAAAACCCACCGAAGCATCACGAGAAAGTTCGTTTCGAATAACTCGGATAGCCAAGTGGTCGAGCGGTCTCCGGTAAAGACTGAAACATCGAATAGTCCGTATCCGTCGCCCTGCCAGTCGATCCTTTCAAGTAGCTCGTCTTGCGCTGTTCGGTCGAAGCGACCTTGGCTCGAGTCGGTTTGTTGTTCCTCTCCTAGGAAGAATCGTTGAAACGCTACGACAGCCTCGCTCGCGTGGCTCAGCGCTTTCAAAGCCCAGTACACGACTCCCGGTGATAACAGATGCGCACCGTCGACCATTACGGCGACCGCCTCTCCTGAGCTTGCGGCGACGCCTTGATTCACGGCATGGGAAAGCGATCCCCCAGCCTCAAAGCGTAATACTTTCACCAATGAACTATCATTGGTCGTCTTCGACAACCGAAACGGAACGTCCGACCCGTTGTCGACAACAACCACCTCAATGTCAGATGATGCGACTCCCACCTGGTAAGGCGCTGTGCAGCTGATAATGGTGCGATTGAGTTCGCTCTGCATATTGTACCCGACAATCACGATCGACAGCTTTGGACGGCCGCCCAGTTCGGCCTCCCGTGATGGAGAAATCTGGTCGAAGCTCTGATCGGTCAACAGACGTCGTGCCCGGTTCGATCGTTCGATTTCCCCTTGCAGCCTCTCGTTCTCGTCGCGGAGTAAATCAAGGTGTAGGGCGGATCTTGAGACGGTCTCGACAAGTTGAGCCATGTGTTCGGCCTCCACCCTCCTTGCCATATCTTCGATAATCTCAGCGGTGATCTGACGCTCTTCAAGCCAGGCATTGGAAATTATGAGGAGTAGACCAGTGCCGCCTCGAAGCACGACCTGAAGGAACCGGTTGGTAGAGCAAAGAGCCCGAACTCCGGCGACCGGGGCGGTGTCCGGATCTATCGATGACCAGACGAGATCACCGAGGGCACCGCCCGGAACAATCTGATAAGAGTACGGATGGATACCCGGCCGCGGTCGGGGCATCGAGGCAATCGGCCGAGACGCTCCGGTATTGGTAAACGGTTCATCCTGGTTCCCGATTGCAACGACATCGAAATCGCCGCTCGTAGCCTCCAGAACTTCCGAAGCGTTGATCGGGTCGACAATGAGTCGAATTGGTGCATTCGGAATCGTTCTAGCGATCGACCACGAAGCCAGGATCGGGAGTTCTGAAATGGTTGATCGTAGGTCTGCGTCCTGAATTACTAACTCGCGGTGTTCCGAACAACCCAACAGGCGGAAGAACTCCGTAGCTAGCGTGGCGTCGTGCACATAGCGGAGGTCGCGCATCCTCATTCATTCACCACCGCTGGTCAGTTGTGTGCATCAAAAAGAAGTATGCCATCCTGGGAGGCGACTCTCGAACCAATCAATAACATTCCATGAGGTTCTATGGCATCTCGGCGTAAATCTAAGATCGATCTGAAGTGGTTCGATGACTACGAGTTTTCCTGGATGGGTCATAGATTCTGGGCGACGTTAGGAAATGGCACTCACGATGGCAGCCCTAAGAGTCCTCGAACACTTAGCGTCTGGAAGACACGTGAGATGATTGACATGCATGCCAAACTCCTCGGAGCTGTTCGTCCAAAGCGAATCCTGGAGCTCGGAGTGTTCACTGGCGGAAGTCTCGCGATGTCTGGACTCGCCCCGACACTTGACAAGGTCGTGGGCATCGAACTTGAGACCAGGCCTCTGAAGTCACTCGAGGACTTCATTTCCGCAAATCATCTCAGCGAAACGATCCAGCCATACTTAGGAGTCGATCAAGCTGATCGTCATACGCTCGATAGAATCATGGAGACTGAGTTCTCCGGGCAGCCGCTGGATCTGGTTATCGACGATGCATCTCATTTGCTAGAGCCAACTCGTCTCTCGTTCGAGGCTTTGTTTCCGCGCCTTCGAAGCGGGGGTGTCTACATCATCGAAGACTGGGCCGCAGGACACCTCGCTGACTTCACTGCGAATGCTGCGTCCGACACTGCGATGAAGCGAGCGGTCCGGCTTGATTCGGTAAAGCCCCTTTCGATACTGGCTTTCGAACTTACGCTGGCGACCGCGAGGAATCCGCAGCTCTTCCCGCGACTGGAAATCAACAGACACTGGATCCGAATAACAAAGGGAGACTCCAAAACCAGCTTTCATCTCGATGACTTTCGTCTGGCCGAGCACTACGTCGACCCCTTCGGACTAGTTCCAAGGCTTGCGACCTCATAGCTTGACAGCCAAGAGAAGCGGGAAACGAAGAACCACGTGATCTGGAACTCTCGAATACTTTTCTTGCATGCTCCTAAGACCGGAGGGATGAGCATTACATCGCTTCTCGGTAGGTCGCTGCGCGAGAATGGTTGGGTAACTAGCCCAGTCGCCGAGTCACAGTCGAAGCACCTGAGCTGGGTACCAGGCAGTCGCCATGAAACAATGGAACAAGCCATTGATTTCTTCGCCGAGCGAGGGATAGCACTTTGCGACTTTGAGCGAATATTCACTGTCATGCGAAACCCGTATGATCTCGAGTATTCTCGGTACTCCTACCTACGCAAGAACTACGAGCAGGATCGCGGGCCCGCACAAGACTTGGCGATGATTGGGGACTTCCGGTCCTACCTGCCAACCGCCCCATTCTTCGGACAGCTTCCTCCAAGACTGGACGAATATTACCGACTCCCAGATGGGACCTTCCCGAACAACTCGGCGATTTTGCCATTCGAGCGCCTTGAGCACAGTGTCAGAACGCACCTCGGGCCCTATCTCCGCAAAGGCTGGCGGCTGACTCGGGAGAACCGGAGCACGAGCGGCGGCTATCGAGACGTTTACGACGCAGAGCTAGAAGAGATCTGCTACAGACGTAACCAATGGTTCTTTGACGAGGGGTATTTCAAGCGCCTAACTTTTTCGTAGCTCTTACCCGATCAGCGAAGGAGATGCCCCCTCCGGGGTGTCCAGTGGCGCTCTGGTAGTGAGCGAACACTTCGTCTAGCGGCCCAATACTCATGACCCGACCTTTGTCGAGCCAGAGCGCCTTGTTGCAAAGCGTGGCCAGCGTAGCGATGCTATGAGATGCAACAACAGCCACAGAACCTTGACCAATCTTGTGCAGCATCGCCCTCGTAGCTCTTTCTTGAAAGGCCGGATCGCCGGTTCCCAGCAATTCGTCGATGATATATACGGGCGCCCGAAGCTGTAACGCGACGGAGAAGGCAAGTCGGGCAGCCATTCCCGGCGAGTAGGTGCTAACCGGTTGGTCGATGAACTCACCGACACCGGAAAAGTCTACGATGTGATCGAACGAATATTCGATCTCAAACGCCGACAATCCCATGAGCGTGCCGAACGCCCAAACTCGCTGGCGTCCTGTAGAGCGAACGTCAAGGCCAGCCTGGAGTGTAAGAACAGACACGACGGGCTGTTGAACTCTGACCGTGCCAGCTGACGGCGCAGAGACACCGGCAATAATCCGCAACAGCGTGGACTTCCCGGCACCGTTCGCACCTACGACGCCCAGACTGTCACCGTCATATAACTCGAAGGAAACCTGCTCGAGTGCTATGAGGCGACCATTTCCGTCCAGTCGCTCTGGCCGAATCTTGCCACGAGCTGGCAAGCTATATCGCTTCGAGACTCTGTCCAGCTCAATCAACGACTCGGAGTCTCGCTTCAGAGAGCTGTCGGCCTTGCGGCGGCGGTGTCGGACCAAAGGATTCGCCATCTTCAGTCACCAAACATTGGAGATCTAAGCCGAAAGATGAAAAGGCCACTCGCGAAGGCGATCGCCGAAAGGGCTAGGGCAAACAAGAGGTGCCCACCGAATCGGATATGGCCAACGAACACTAAATCACGTATCGAAGTGTTCATAGCAGCAAGTGGATTAAGCAGATAGGCGAATTGCCATTTCTCCGGGATCGCTTCGATTGGAAAGATGACAGCCGACATGAAGAAAAGTCCGCGAAGTCCAATCCCCAACAGGATCGGTACGTCTCGCGAATTCCCGGTCCATGCCGACAGCGCAGCGAAGCCAAGGGCCATTCCAAGTGTCAGAAGGATCAGAGGGATCAGGACCAACAGCGCCAACGGTGCTGTCGCAGCAACACCCTGGGAACCAATGACGAAAGCCGCGACGACGATTCCGATGCCAACCGCTAGCTCGACAAGTCCACTTAGAGCGATTGCATACACCAACAGTTCTCGTCTAAAGACGAAATAGCTAAGCAAGCCCAGGTTGCCTGCGATTGCAGTGGAGCCCCGGTGAACAGTCTGCTGAAAGTAGTTGTACGGCACCGATGCAACAAGAAATGAGAGGATAAATGGCGCACCCTCAACAGCACTATCGCGGTCGAGAAGCACTTGGAAGGCGAACCAGAATACCAATGCACTCACGACCGGTTCGACAATGAGCCAAGTCATGCCCAACCGCGTTCTGTAGTAACGGTTGGTAGCCAACTCGCGAGCCCAGAGAAGTAACAAGCGACGCGACCGGTCGGCATGCGGTGCGGCGGGTAGCTCTATGTCAAGAGTGTCAAGACCGCCAGCGGAATCCAAGATTTCGACTCGAGAACTTCGATCCACCACTAACAAGGCCCTTCATGTTGTATCGATGCATTTGCCTAACCCTCCATTATTCTGCAAACTAGACCGACTCCGCCACCTCGCACGAAAGTTTCATGGGATAAGTAAGTGCACAAATCCGCCATTCTCGTCACCGGGATGCACCGTTCTGGTACATCCGCCGCAACAGGAGCGATCGCTGCGCTCGGAGCTACCGCCGGTGACGGCTTGCGAGAATCCGGCCCTGACAACCAGATGGGCTATTACGAACTCCAGAAGGTGGCGGATATCCATGACCATCTACTCGAGTCAGTTGGAAGATCGTGGCACGATCCTCGACCGCTTCCAACTGGACAGCTTGGACATCTAGCAAGTTGGCGATCGGCTCGGCGTCAACTCGTCAGCGTTCTGGAAGAAGAATTCTCAGATTCAGACCTATTTGTGGTCAAGGATCCTCGAATCTCACGGCTTCTGCCACTTTGGGCCGAGGTCCTCGAGGAATTTGGGGCAAGTCCACACTTCGTTATCGTGACACGCGATCCAAAAGAAGTTGCTGCGTCGCTCGCGCTGCGAAACGGCTTTTCTGCGAAGAAGTCGGCCGCTCTGTGGATCGACCACCTCGTGGCTGCAGAGTTCGACACCCGTGGCAGACCGCGGACCTTCGTGGCCTATGAAGAGTTGCTGTTCGACCCCGTCGAGGTGCTCGGTAAGATCGGGAGCGATCTCTGCCTCGAATGGCCACTGGCGCCCGGACGAATTCGAAGTGAGCTTGAAGACGGTTTGCCAACTTCGATGAGGCACCACCGAGGCGAAGAACGCATTTCCTTTGAGTCGATGCAAGCGATGGTCTCGCTGGCACAAGAGTGCCTACTTCTCGACGGCGCGCCAGAGGCTGCGTTCGACAAGCTTCGAACCCTATGGTTTGCGTCGACTGAGATCGACGCGTTGGGAGTCGAGCATGCCTCCGATGTCAACACCTCACTGCGTGAGGACCTCCGCGAGATGCGTGACGTTGTAGACCAGCGCACGCAATGGCTACAAGGCGTTAGCGAGGAGATCCGCACTCTTCAGGAACTCACAGCTCATGCTGTCCAAGACTGCGACTTGCAACAGATCCGAGACACCGTGCGCACTCTAGGAGTCAACGCAGGCAATATCGACCTGCAGATGAACTCTATGCAGATCGACCTTCACGAGCAAAAGATTCGAATCGAGGAGGTTGTCGCGACCGCTCGTCGCGTCATTGAGGAAAAGACAGGCGACCGAATCGAGGACCTTAACCAGAAAGTGGCGCTCCTCATAGCAAGGGACACGAGTGCCGATGCAAGAACACGAAGTCTTGAAGAAGGCTTTCACCAACTAGAGGAGCGGATCGACGCAAACCTTGAATGGGCCCAGTCGAATGCAGAAGCGCTGGACGGACAGCGTTTGTCCATTTTGCGGCACGAACGAGACATCGCCGCGATGAATAGACGCTGGGGGAGCTATCGGGCGGTGGGTCAATCTGTTTTTAACGCCGCTCAATCTCGAGTTCGATCGAAGAAAAGTAGGCAGGGATGGCGTCCTACGATCAGCGCGACGAGACGTCCGAAACAAAGGAGAGTGACCCCGCACGTCTTGGGTCGACGCATCACCTCCGAACTCCCACCAGTGGTCGCAGAACCTCATCTGTCGATCCTTATTCCGATGCACAACGCAGTGGAAATGACCATCCGATGCATCGAGTCCGTAGCAAAGCACCCACCATCGGTTGATTTCGAACTCCTGGTCATCGACGATGCGTCGACCGAAGATCTTGACGCTATTCACGAAATCAAGAACCTACGACTAGTCCGATTGGTGGAGAATCTTGGCTTCCTTCGGGCGGTGAACGAGGGGGCTCGACATGCGGAGGGAAGCTTTCTTCTCTTGTTGAACAGCGATTGTGTTGTCACTGAGTGCGCGCTGGACGAACTCTTGGAGACATTCGACAGCTTTCCCTCAGCCGGGGTTGTAGGGAGCAAGCTTGTTCATCCGGACGGCCATCTCCTTGAGGCCGGAGGGATCATCTGGAACGATGCCAGCGCATGGCACTATGGACGCTACCTCGATCCTGGCGACCCGAGCGCTGGATACGCCAGAGTCGTCGATTACGTATCTGGCGCTGCCCTGATGCTTCGATCCTCCCTCTGGGCCTCACTTGGGGGCTTCGACGAGTCATATGAACCTGCCTACTACGAGGATGCTGACCTCTGTTTTCGAGCCGCCGAGATCGGACTGGACGTTGTCTACCAACCTGGAAGTGTCGTGCTACATCACGAGGGTGGCTCCTATGACGAGCCTTCGCGAGATCGCCACATGACGAGGAATAGGCAAACCTTTGAACAGCGATGGAGCGAGCGCCTACTGCGGCATGCTCCAAACGGCTTTGACGTCGAAAGAGAAAAGGAGCGAAGCATTTCACATCGAGTTCTAGTCATCGACGCCAGAATGCTCTATCCAGATCGAGATGGTGGATCGGTCAGAATGGCAACGCTTTTGAACGCATTTCGGCTCGAGGGAGCCAAAGTTACTTTCGTTCCAGCCAACCTCTTTCTAGAGGAGCCATACACGACAACGCTGCGCACTAGCGGAGTCGAAGTTGTCGGAGGTCCAGACATTCGGTCTATGGAGCAATTCCTCGCGGAACGCGGCGACGAGTTTGACATGGTGATTATTAGCCGGCTCGAAGTCGCCGAGAAGACTTTGGACACCGTCTCAACCCATTGCAAGTCGGCGCTGGTCGCCTTTGACACAGTAGACCTTCACTGGCTTCGCGAGTCTCGAGAGCTGAAGGTCAGAGGAATTACTACCAGCGGACAAAGTCCCGACGCAACCCGCGCCGCCGAAGAAGCGATAATGGAAGCCACCGATCTGACCATCGTCTGCTCCGACGCCGAGGCAGATCTGATTGAGCTCGAGCACCCTAACGTCCGGGTATTGGTAGTCCCGACTCTGCACGATGAACCGGTGACCTCATCCTCAGCTGCCGATCGGTCAGATCTTCTGTTTGTCGGTAGCTTCGGCCACCCGCCAAACGCAGACGGGGTTCTCTGGTTTCTCGATGAGGTCTTCCCAATCATCGTTGCTGCGCTGCCCGAGATCAGGCTTCATCTTGTCGGAGCCGACATGCCAGCTACGTTGCGACGTCGAGAATCAGAACACGTGATCGTCCACGGACATGTTGGGGACCTGACATCGCTTCTAGAGACCTGCCGCGCCTCAATAGCGCCGCTACGATTTGGCGCAGGAGTGAAAGGCAAAATCACCCAGGCACTTTTGCGAGGTGTGCCAATCGTTTCAACCTCGGTCGGAGCGGAAGGGGCAGGTCTAGCTGACGAGGTTAATATACTGGTCGCCGATACCGCTGAGACCTTCGCGAAGCAATGTGTCCGGATAGTGGAAGACGAAATTCTTTGGGATCGGCTGCGGGAGGGCGGACTCCAAATCGCCCGTGAGCGTTACGGACTCGCAGCCGCTCGACAATACTGCGCTGACCTGCTCGCCATTACATCAGCAAGCAAGTAGCTGACTTAACCCGGAGAACAATTACGCAGCTAGTCAGCGCTCTACTCGCTGCCAACTTCGGCTAGTTCTTCGACCGGCGGGGGTTCGAAGCCCTCGGTCGCGGTGAAGGTGATTCGTTGCTCGCCCGGATCATCGGGATCGGGCTCGACATCGACGATGACGATATTGCCTGCTCGGAACTCTTTGTACAAGAGTCGCTCGGACAATGGATCCTCGACCAGACGTTGCAGCGCTCGGCGCAGTGGACGAGCACCTAGTGTGGGGTCGTAACCCTTTACCGAGATGAAGTCTTTGGCATCCGCTGTGAGTTCGAGACCCATACCCTGCGCACCCATCTGAGTCGCAACTCGCTCGACCATCAGATCGACGATTTCGCGAACCTCTGGCTGGGTCAGCTCGTGGAAGACGATGGTGTCGTCGATGCGGTTAAGGAACTCTGGGCGGAAGTGATCCTTCAGCGCATCGTTAACCTTTTCTTTCATCTTGGTGTAGTTCACCGCCTCGTCGTTCTTAGTGAAACCCAGGTTTGCCTTACGAAGATCGCTGGTTCCCAAGTTGGAGGTCATTATCAACACCGTGTTGCGGAAGTCGACCGAACGGCCTTGGCTATCGGTGAGACGGCCTTCCTCCAAGATTTGAAGCAGCGTGTTGAACACGTCGGGGTGGGCTTTTTCGATCTCGTCGAATAGCACCACCGAGAAAGGTTTACGCCGAACAGCCTCGGTGAGTTGGCCACCCTCTTCATAGCCGACATACCCGGGGGGCGAACCCACCAGACGACTAACGGTGTGCTTCTCCATGTATTCGGACATGTCGAGGCTGATTAGTGAATTCTCGTCGCCGAAGAGGAACTCGGACAGCGTCTTTGCCAACTCGGTCTTACCAACGCCAGACGGTCCGAGGAAGATAAACGAGCCCGAAGGCCGTTTCGGATCCTTTAGTCCGGCACGGGTACGACGAATCGCCTGGCTAACGGCCTTGACGGCATCACTCTGGCCAATAACCCGCTTGTGAAGCTCGTCTTCCATCCGCAGTAGCTTCTCGGTCTCTTCTTCGGTGAGCTTGTAGACCGGAATGCCGGTCCAGATCGAGAGAACCTCTGCGATTGCTTCTTCGTCTACCTCATCGAATAGGTCGACTCCGGAGGCCTTAATCTCGGCTTCCTTTTCGACCTTTTCGGCAAGCAGTTCCTTCTCGCGATCGCGCAACGACCCAGCTTCTTCAAAGCGCTGCTCTTCGACAGCTTCCTTTTTCTTACGAACAATATCGGAGAGTTCGTTTTCTAGCTCTTTGAAGTCGGGCGGGGTTTCCATGCGCTTGATACGCAGACGCGCGCCAGCTTCATCGATGAGGTCGATCGCTTTGTCGGGCAAGTGTCGATCGGCGATATAGCGGTCGGCAAGGTTCGCAGCTGCGACCAGAGCCTGATCGGTAATCGTGATCCGGTGGTGCTCTTCGTAGCGCTCGCGAAGACCCTTGAGGATCTCGATAGTGTGAGCCACCGATGGTTCTTCGACCTTGATTGGTTGGAAGCGGCGTTCGAGGGCTGCGTCCTTTTCGAGATGCTTGCGATACTCGTCGAGGGTGGTGGCACCAATGGTCTGAAGTTCGCCTCGAGCCAGCATGGGCTTAAGAATCGACGCGGCGTCGATAGCACCTTCGGCTGCACCAGCGCCGACGAGTGTGTGGAGTTCGTCGATGAACAAGATGATGTCGCCGCGGGTCTTGATCTCTTTTAGGACCTTCTTGAGCCGCTCTTCGAAATCGCCGCGGTAGCGGCTACCAGCCACCAACGCGCCGAGATCTAGCGTGTAAAGCTGCTTGTCGCGAATCGTGTCGGGAACATCGTTTGCGGCGATGGCTTGAGCTAAACCTTCAACGATGGCGGTCTTGCCGACACCAGGTTCGCCAATAAGTACCGGATTGTTCTTGGTGCGGCGCGAGAGAACTTGCATTACCCGCTCGGTTTCGCGTTGGCGTCCAATAACGGGATCGAGCTGCTTGTCGCGGGCGATCTGGGTGAGGTTACGACCGAATTGGTCGAGCACCAACGAGCCCGATTGACTATCGCCACCCGAGCCTCCAGCGGTTGCACCGGCCTTGTCGCCCGAGCCAGACGATCCGCCAGGACCTGAGTAGCCCGAAAGCAGTTGGATCACCTGTTGGCGAACGCGCGACAGATCGGCGCCCAGCTTTACCAGAACCTGAGCGGCAACGCCTTCGCCCTCACGGATGAGGCCGAGCAAGATGTGCTCGGTGCCGATGTAGTTGTGACCGAGTTGAAGTGCCTCGCGCAGTGATAGTTCGAGAACCTTCTTGGCGCGTGGCGTAAAGGGAATGTGGCCGCTGGGCGAGGAACCGCCCTGGCCAATGATCTCCTCGACCTGGCTGCGGACAGCCTCGAGTGAGATACCGAGCGATTCGAGCGCCTTGGCGGCGACTCCTTCGCCCTCATGGATCAGCCCGAGCAGGATGTGCTCGGTGCCGATGTAGTTATGGTTGAGGAGCCGGGCTTCCTCTTGTGCAAGAACAACAACGCGCCGGGCCCGATCCGTAAACCGTTCAAACAAGGGAATCCTCTCGCTTTCATGAGAAATAACTGAACCGATTGTATCGGTGGCCTGAGACAACCACAGAGCGGCCGGTAGTGTTCCTGAAAAACCAATCAGATTAAGTCTGTCGAATAGATGTCTACAACACCTCTCTGCATCATCGGCAGACGAGCGAGCCAGAATAAGCTCGAATCGACTAAATAGGCCGAATCTCGCACTTACGGAGCCTAAACCGCTCATTTGGACCCTCGGCTCATCCGACTGTTATCACTGGGTTCGTTAGAGTCAATCAGCCTCCCCTACCGTGGAGCTGTGAGCTCCAACCCGCTCCTGGCGTTTCCATCGATGGCAACCGATCTCGAACGCACCGAGGTTGAACTGCTCGAATCCGTGCAGTCACCCAACGCGTTCCTGACCGAGGTCGCCAGCCACCTCATTCTCGCTGGCGGAAAACGCATCCGCCCCGGTTTCACGATGGCTGCCGCGACCGCGGCGATGTCGTCTCCCGAGAGCGTGCCGACCGAGGTGGTAATGGGAGGCGTATCGGTCGAACTAGTACACCTCGGGTCGCTCTATCACGACGATGTCATGGACGATGCCTTAACCCGCCGCACCGTCGAGAGCGTCAATGCCCGATGGGGAAACCTCAAAGCGATCCTCGCTGGCGATTTTCTGCTAGCTCGGGCCTCCGAGATCGCGGCATCGCTCGGTACCGAGGTAGCCGGCTTGTTGGCCAGCACCATCGCTAAGCTCTGCGAGGGTCAGATACGCGAGCTGCAAGACGTGTACAACGTCGACCGGTCCGAGAAGGACTACAACTCTTCAATCGAAGGCAAAACAGCTGTGCTTCTCGCTACCGCTGCTCGGGTGGGCGGCATCGTGGCCGACCTACCTCGTGACCAAATCGAGACCCTCACGACCTTCGGACACCGCTATGGAATGGCCTTCCAGGTTGTCGATGACATCCTCGACATAGTGGCTACGTCGGAGCATTTGGGTAAACCCGCTGGCAACGACCTCGTCGAAGGCATCTACACCCTTCCGGTACTTCACACCCTCGACACACCGGCCGGCGAAAGCCTGCGCGAGATACTGGGCGAAAAGCTAAGCGATGCACGTCGCGACCAAGCCCGCGAGATCGTACGATCTGGCCCGGGGATCAGCCATGCCCTCGAGGTCGCAAAGCAGTTCAGCGACGAAGCGGTAGCAGCACTTGAGCCGTTGCAGGGAACCCCAGCGCACGTAACGCTCGGCGCAGCATCAGATCACCTGATCCAAAGGGTCGCAGAAGCCGAAACCGTCTAGCTGAACGGTTGACTTGTACCTGGCGGCGCTTAGCGTTGTTTCGGGTCTCCGAGCTTGTAGGCGCCCGTCAGGGAGCAGACTCTCGCGTTGTACCTGACCGCGCCGCGAACCGGCTTGGCCGAACCCGTTGTGTGGGCGGGCCCTGATCACTGCACTCCGTGCAGGCCGTTCGGGCCACGGAGGCCCCCGCAGCGCACAGGGAGTTTGTAGGTTTTCTGAAGCGCTGTAGTAGCCCGCCGCGCCAGCAAGGGCGAGTTCACAGGCTTCGAGTCATCGCGAAGCGCCGGAGCCGAAGGCGGAGAAAAGCAATACAGCAATAAAGCCGGATGGCTGAGCTGTCGATACCTTGTGGGTGAGTGCAGGACTTGAAAAGCTTGGGCGCCAGAGCTTTATTAGCTTGGCTGGGTCGATTCTCTCGGCGTTAGCAGGGTTCCTGTTGGTTTTCGTGGCCACCAATAGCCTTGGAGCCGAGCAGACAGGTTCGCTGCTTCTGGCCGTGGCACTGTTCAACATCATCGCCCGTGTCGCTCTCTTGGGTACCGCCAGCGGGCTGGTCCGTTTCGTTAGCCGGGCTCGAGCCACCAAAACAACAGCCGATATCGACGAAGTTCTGCGTTGGGCACTGATTCCGGTCGGGGTGGTTGGTGTAGCGGTCGCGCTCCTAGTCATCGCGTTCGCGTCGCCCTTGGCCGGATTCTTAGCCAACGACATCGCAGTGGAACAGCTTGCATCTAACCTTCGGGCAGCGGCGCCGTTCCTTCCGGCAGCTGCACTGATGTTCGCACTACTCGGCGCCACCCGCGGGTTCTCTTCGATGAGACCGACAGTGTTGGTAGACCGCATAGCTCGGCCCCTAATGCAGTTGTTGGCGGTAGCAGTGCTGTTGCTGATCGGTGCCGGAACTACGAGCTGGACGGTTGCGTGGCTAGCGCCATACGTCATCGCGGTGGCACTTGCAGCAATCGCCCTCAATGAGCTCCGATCGCAACGACTCTTACAAGGTCACGACGAGTCGTTGTCGCGAGCGTCGTTCTGGAAATTTACGACGCCGCAATGGGGAGTCGATTTCATAAGAGTGGTCGTGCGATGGCAAGACACTCTCCTTATTGGGATCCTGCTCGGCCCGACCCAAGCCGCTATATACGCGGCGGTGACACGACTAGTGAAGTTGGCATCGCTAGTAAACCAATCGCTGGTAGAGACTGTGGCACCGCAAGTTTCAGAGGCAATCGCCGCTGAGGACACCGATCGGGTGAAGACCCTCTACCAAGCCTCCACAGGATGGCTAATCCTTGGCGTATTTCCCATCTACCTGGTTACCGCCCTTTACGCCGAGCCACTGTCGAAGATATTTGGACCCGAGTTCTCTGCCGGCGCGAGCGCTCTTGCAATTCTGTCGATCGGTCGTCTTCTCGGAACTGCAACCGGTCCGGTCGAGGCGGTACTTACGATGTCGGGGCGCAGCGCGACCAACCTTAGCAACCACCTCGTTTCGCTATTTATTAACATCGGCCTGACCCTGCTGTTGGTTCCCAAACTCGGACTGCCGGGTGCCGCCATCGCTTGGGTGGCCAGCATTCTCGTAACCAACTACGGGCCGCTATTTCAAGTGTTCCGAAGCACCGGTCTGCACCCATTCGGACCCGCTACGACACGAGCGATCCCGGCAGTCTGCGCTGGCTTCATTATCCCCGCCGTCTTTCTGCATCTGGTCAGCGACCCTGGCTTGGCGATTGCAGGCCTAGGGACTTTCGCCTCCGCCATCGCTGTCAGTATTTGGGCCTGGTACAACCGTGAACTGCTAGCTCTGGACGAGCTTCGCAAAGGCGGGCGGGCAAACCGAAATTCTTCACCTACGGTCGGAGCGTCCTGAAGCGCCAGGGTGCACAATGGTGACCTGAGGAGGGACAGCGAGGTCATGGGCTTCCCAACGACACCACAGGTAGCGCGCCGCGAAGATTCCGCGGCCCTTGAACGCGGACTGTTGGTCGGCATCGTGGCCCTGCGCTGGGCGGTGTGGCTGTGGATGGTTGTCATCATCATTTACGAGGTAGTCAACCGCCGAGGCGACCGTCTAATCACCGACCTCGACGTCGAACGACTTACAGTCGAGTATCAGCTCAAGCATCCGGCGTGGGCCATTGCCCTCATCGCTCTGGCCGGAGCGTTTACGTTGTGGGCGAGTGTAATGGTTAAGGCCAAGCCAGCGGTCTTACTCAGGGCCGAGCCCATCGTCATCGAGCTGCTAATCGGTGGGGCTCTACTCGCGTTTGGCGAACTGATCTATGGCGATACCCGCCACACTCAGACGCTAGCGAGCGCTTGGCCCGTAGTCGGAGTGATAATGGCAGGGGTGGTGTTCGGCAGAAGATGGGGAGTTATCGCGGGCGTCTGGCTCGGGCTATCCGCATATGCTCAGGTGCCTTTACCGCATGGCAAAAACGGCGAGTGGTCGGCATCGATCGTCAGCAGCATGGCGCTCTATTGTGCCGCTGGCTGGGCGGCCGGGTACCTGATGAACCGGTTACGGGAAGCCGAGGTTCAGATCGCCAGCGCGAAGGCGCGCGAGGAGGTTGCGCGAACCCTGCACGATGGCGTGCTGCAAACCCTGGCGGTGATACAGCGCCGATCGGGTGATGACGAACTGGCATCGATGGCCCGCGAGCAAGAGGTGGAGCTCCGACAGTTCCTAACCGGAGCGGACAACGAACCGGAGTCCTTGGCCCTGACTCTTCGAGATGTAGCAGCCAAACACGAATCGCGCTACGACGTACGGGTGCAGGTCGTAGTGGCCGATGATTGCCCCGCAGTGAGCTCGGAGATCATCGAGGCAATCTCGGGAGCGGTTCGTGAAGCGCTAACAAATGCCAACAAACATGGTGACGCCTCCTCCATCACAATCTTTGCTGAACCTGCCGATGAAGATGGTGTGGTGTTCTGCTCGATCAAAGACGACGGCACAGGCTTTGATGTCGAAGCGACCCCAGAGCGAATCGGCACCTCGCGTTCTATCAAGGGCCGCATCGTCGACGTCGGCGGGCGGGTCGAAATCAGTAGTCGCCTGGGCCGTGGAACCGAAGTGCGCTTATGGGCTGGCGGGCCGAGGCGATGAGCGACTTAGGCCCGGTCAAGATCGTCATAGCCGACGACCACCCGATCTGGCGCTCGGGTATACGCTCGGATCTCGGCGAGAACTTCCTCGTCGTTGGTGAGGCTGGCGACGCGGCCGAGGCACTTGAGGTGATCGCTAGAACAAAGCCCGATCTCGTGCTCTGCGACTTGAACATGCCTCACGGTGGCGGAATCAAGGTGGCGAAGGAGGTTGGTGACGACACCCCGGTCGTTATTCTGACGGTCAGCGAGGCCGAGCGCGATCTGCTCGATGCCGTCGCCGCCGGAGCCCTCGGATATCTCGTGAAGTCGACGGCGCCCGAAGATTTGCGTCAACAATTATGGAAGGCCGCGAAAGGCGAACCTGTATTTTCTCCATCACTAGCGTCGTTGGTGCTCGGTGAGTTTCGCCGGATGACCAAAGACAGCCAACCAGTCGAGGCTCTTTCCACCAGAGAGCGCGAAGTGCTGCAGTACGTGGCCAGGGGTCACAAGTACTCCGAAATCGGCGAGGAACTCTTCATATCGCCCAAGACGGTCGAGAATCACGTCCGAAACATTCTGAAGAAGCTGCACTTGAACCGTAAGCAAGAACTGATTCGATACGCGCTGGACCACGGCATCGAATAGAGCCACCGCCGAACCTCTCGAAATTACTGTTGCAATGACCGCTCAGCGGTCTGACATGCCGCACAGGTGAGACAGGACACTAGGTGGTGGTATCAAACAAGATGCGTAGTCGTTCGGTTTCAGCTAGTGACTGAATGATGTCTCGTGTGCGAGTCGGCTGGGGACCCTTTGCTACCGCGGCCAGGTAGGCGCGCTGGTTTCGCGGAAGCTTGGAAATAGTTGGGTGGTGGAGCTGGTAGCCGACACCCTCGACGTTGAGGTTGGTGGCGGCCTGAGCATCAGTCAGAGTGATCGCTTTGGCCGATGGGTTGGACAGCCAGGCTTGTTGCCCTAGGAGTTGAACGGCATACGGGTAGCCTTGTGCGTTCTCGACGAGGTGAGTCAAGGCATCTGGCTCGATCGACCGACCCGCGTCATCGATCGGGAGGCGCAAAGCATCGCGTGTCTCGGTTGCGGTCAGTAGCCCGAGCGTTGGTTGGAAAGCTCGCTGAAGATACGTGGAGCCGCGTTCGAGTAGCAGTTCGTCGACGTCGCGGGGGATGCCGGCACCCACAAATGCGAGTTCGCGGCCTCGGCGATTGGCTAACATCTGAATGGTTGCGGTGAGCTTGCGGATATCACTCGACGCTGGTTTGTTGATTTCGTCAAGGGTGATGAGCAGGCCGGTTCAAAAATCTACAACTGTATGCAAGTCTGCAAAAGTCTAGCAAAGTATGATCGCTCGTTGCGATGTAACCCTTTCAGGGCAGTAATTTCGGAGGCCCCAGAGAGTTTTGGGGGGTTTTCTGGGTTCCTGGTGATGGTTGGTTTTGTCACCGTTGAGGAATGGAACACAAACCTCAAACCAAGTTGGCTTCGGCATCTGGTCCAGCACTGTTAGCCGGATTGGGTACCGCCCTGCTCTCGGTTGCAGCGATCACGCTGGTCAGCGACCGGTGGGACCAGTTTGCAGCACCCGCAAGGCTCATTATCTTGCTCACCGCATCAGCGGTGGTATTTGCTGCAACAACCCTGCTTCGCAGTCTTGCCCCGACCACCAGCCGAGCACTCGACGTATTGGTCGCCGTCTTGGCCCCGATCGATGTCGCGGCGATCGCCATCGTTGGCGGCGCTCACTGGCCTGCGGTACTACTAGCGACCGGACCTGCCGCGATGATCTCGTCCGAGGTTCTTCGGCGCCGCGATCCTCACGTGGTCAGCGAACTGGGCACCACGGTTGGTGGCGTTCTGACGCTCTGCGGGGTCGCTGCTTCGCTCGGCATCGCGGTCGCGCCGCTGGTCGCCGCGCTCGGTCTGGCAGCAATTGTGGTTTCACCGATCGGGCGGGATCGCCTGGTCGGGCCGGCGTGGGCCGCCCTCGCCGGTCTGGCTCCCGCGCTTCGGGTGCTCGAAGATGCAACCTTTACCGGTGACGGCACGCTGCGCGACGTCGGACTACTCGATGCCACCTCAACCCACGCCACGATCGCGGCAGGGGTCATAGCCACAGTGGCTCTAGCTATCGCAGCAGTTCGTCGCCGAAGTGTGCTGGCAGGCCTTACCGCGATCGCCGCGGTCGCCACCGCCAGCATCGACCTGTGGGCCAGGTTCGATCCGCCCAACTCGGCGCTTCTCATCGCCGCCGCCATCGGCGTCCTAGCCATCGAGGTGGGCCTCTCGCATCGCGCAGTTCCGCGCGACTCCGAGGCGATTGCCCTGCTCGGCCAGGTCATCAGTGCAATTAACGGTGTACTTACGGTTCTCGCTGTCTCGGTGGCAGCTGGCCCGCTTTTGTCGCCGGCCGCCACTGCGACAGCCGACTGGAAGTTCACGGCAGCCATCTGTGCGGTCGGCTGGCTTGTAGCCGACCTTCGCCGAAGCACCGACAACTTGGGTTCGCCGATCTTGCTTGCGATGGTCGGCGGCAACTGGGGACCAGCGGTTCCCGGCTTCGCTTGGGCCACATTGGCTGCGGTGCAGTTAGGCACCAACGAGCCAGCCATCACCGCAATCGTCGCCATGGTGCTCGCCTCACTGGCGCTGATGACGCTTCGTCCCGGCCGGCTAATAACTGCTTGGTCACTAGCAATGCTGGCGCCACTGCTAGCGGTTGCGGCATGGCAGGTCGCCGTGCCGCTGGCATTGGCCGCGGCGATTATCAGCGCCCAGGTCGCTCTTCTCACGCTGCACACGGGCGAGCGTGAGTTGGCATCGCCCGCCGGTTCCGGAGTTGCCTTTGTGGCCTTGATCGGAGCGGTTTCGATCGCTTCGGCCTCCTCGCTCATGGCTGCTGGGTTCTTCCTTGCCGTGCTATGGGCGAGTGCGGGAATCGTCGACCGTCGTCTGTCCACGCTCGGCTTTGTGCTCCGAGCCGCCGGTACGCTTGCAATTCCGGTCATGGCGATCGATAACCCTGGCTGGGCAGCTATCGCGAGCCTCGTGGTCGCGGCTGTGGCCATTGCGATAGTTCAAACTCTTCACGACCGACGCTTTGAGGTCATCGCCACCGCGATGCTCCCGATGGCGGCAGGCTTCACCCTCGCTTCGAACGGAATCGCTCCCTTGCTAGCCGTAGCTGTAGCGCTCGGTCTGATCGGAGTGACGATTATCGCCGAAGGTCACCGTGCTCGTTCGGTAGCCACAACCCTCACCGGAGCAATGTTCGCTGAACTCGGCCTGCTCGTCGGCCTTCATTCGTTGTCGGTCGCAACACCCGAGCCGTACATATTCCCCGTACTGCTAGTTATTGGTTGGCTACTTCATCGCTCCGGCGAGAGCTCTTGGGTAGCCGTGGCGCCGCCGTTGCTCATCGCCGCTGCCATCTCGCTTACCCAACGACTCGAAAGTGGTAACGCTGGTCATCTCGTGGCCCTCGGCGTAGTCGCCATCGCTGTAAGCATCTGGGGCGCAACCACCCAACAACAGGTGACGACAGCGCTTGGCGCGTCTATTGCGGTGGCGGTGGCGGTATTCGAGGGCCTCGATCAGGCCGTCGGCATCGAGACGTGGGGCTGGTTGGTGACGAGCGGCGCCGCGGTCATGACACTCGCCGCCGTTCTCGAGTCAGTCGCCCGTGAGCCTCACGCTCAGAATCATCCAGATCTCTCGAAGCCCGCATGAGCGCCAAGTCACCAGTCTCTGCAGCGATGAGTGGGATCTCATGCAATGGCCGGGCCGCTCCATACAGGAACCCCTGGACCAGCTCGATCTTGAGTTCGGCGATCTGCTTCGCCTGGCGCGCGTGCTCGACCCCTTCCACAACAACGGTACGGCCAAGAGTCGCCGCTAGATCGCGAATCGACCGCACGAGCGCTGTCTGGCGCTCGTCGCGGCCGAGATCGGTGATCAGTGCGCCGTCGAGCTTGACGTACTCAATCGGAAGCCCAATTAGGTGTTGAACCGATGAATAACCGCTGCCGAAGTCGTCGAGGGCCAACAACACGCCGTGAGCTACCACCTCGTCAAGTGTCTGACGCATCAGAGGCGCGTCGTGTAGCTCGGCGGTTTCGGTCAGTTCGAGAATCAGCTTGCCAGGCTCGAGTTGCCACTCATCTACCAACTCAGCGATCTGTTCAGAGAACTTCTCGTCGATTAGCTGGCGAGGCGACACGTTCACCGACACCGAAACACCCGACAGATGGGGGTGATCTCGCCACGCCGATAGCGTCTCTCCGGCTCGGTTCAACATGTGCCGTCCAAGGTCATCGATAAGGCCAATCTCCTCGGCGAGAGGGATAAACACATCGGGCGGACAGAACGTGCCGTCGCTGCGGCGCCAGCGAGCCAAGAATTCCACAACTCGAATCTCCCCCGAGTAGATCGAGACGATTGGCTGACCCCAAGGCTCGATTTGCCGCGTCGCAATAGCTCGACGAAGCCCTGTCTCAATGTCGGACCGCTCAGCGAGCTCGTGCCTCACACGGTCATCAAAGTGCACCGAGCGTCGCCGGCCTCGCCCTTTGGCTACATACAACGCTCTGTCGGCTTCTCGCTGCACAGCGTTGAGTTCGAATGCGCTGGCCTCAACAACAGTGATCCCGACACTGGCTGAGATTCTGGCCTCGTTAGCGCCGATAGAGAACGGAACTTCTATGTTGGAAATGAGTTCGTCCGCGATATGCATCCTGGTGTCATCGCTGAGTTCGTCTTCGAAGATGAGCAAGAACTCATCCCCGCCAAGGCGAGCAATAATGTCGCCGGGACGCACTGTGGTGATGAGGCGCTCGGTCACCTCCAACAGCACGGCGTCGCCAGCGTCATGTCCGAAACGGTCGTTCACGACCTTGAAATGGTCAAGGTCGATAAACATCGCCGTTATCTGATTGGGTCGCTCGGCCGTGGCCTTTGTAGCCGCTTCGAGCCCGCTTCGGTTCAGCAGACCTGTTAACGGGTCGCGATTAGCGGCCTGCTGGGCAGAATGAGCTCGTGAGCGACTGAGTTCGCGAAGAAAGATCGACTCAAAGAGCATCTCTCTGGTACTTCGTAGATCGCGGGCCATCAGCAGTACGAACACCACACAACCTGCACCAACCAAATACTCCTGCGAAACGAACAAGGCTGCTGCTGCTAACCCCCAGGTCGGGAAGATCATGAACTGTCCCAGCCCGGTTATCCCCGCAGTTCCGCCCATTGAGCCCGCCGTTAGAGCAAACAACACCACCAGTAGGGTCAGCCGGGCCTCGCTTGCCTGGATCGAGCCAATATCGATCCACAGAACGCTTCCGAACACGAGTCCCACCGCTGAGGTGGCAACCATCGCGCTATATGGCAGCCCGAGGCTGTTGGTTCGGCGCCGAAGGGCTGGGACGGTCTCGCCAAGAAACATTCCCAGCGCCGACATAGTGGCAAAGATGAACCAGATGAGCAGCTGGCTATGGCTGAGATGCGGCCAACTGAGGAACAGCGTGATCAGCGACGCTGCTTCAACTCCAATCGGGCCACCCCATCGGCCGCTATTGAAGAATTGATCGGTCTGGGCGCGAACTCTCGCGCTCAGTTCATCGTCCTCATCGAGGATTCCGTAGTCGATCTCAGCGGCCATCTCACAGCTAATCGTCGGCACATTTGGGCATTCGCCTTAGCGCCCCGCAGTGTGCCAATAGGCCAGATAACCCTCGAGTCGCCCCCGCCCAACAAGGCGCTGTTAGATTCTATTTGCTCGCAGTCGCGACTACCCGTGACAACTCCGCCTCGCTCACTTACCGAGTTGCTCGCTGACGCTCACAACGTCGCGACTATCAGTGGCGACATCGCTGGCGAAGACACGATGCTCATAGAAATCAAGAACCGTCTTGTTGAATGTGCGTGCGTGATCGAACATCAGGCCGTGCGCTGCGCCGCGAATGACGGCTAGTTCGGCATCTGGGATGGTGGCGGCCAACAGTTCTGAATCGGCCACCGGAGTAAGGATGTCTTGGCTACCGACCACCACCAATGTGGGCGTATCGATGCTGGCGAGTTCGTCGGCGAGAGAGTCATCGATCGTGAGGATCGCCTGTAGCTGGTTCACAAGACCGTGAACGGGAGCCCGGGTGGCCATCACGCCGATTAGGTTAGCGACGGGCCAGAGGCGGCTCATCGAGCGTGGGCCGATAAGCCAGTTAAGATTCTCGGCCATAAAGCGTCGCATCCCCAGAATCGGAGCGCGTTCAATCCAATCTGCGAACAGCTCGCGACGCCATTTGCCCATATGACAAGCAGTGCACGACAAGATCAGGCTGCGGACTCGCTCGGGGTGCGCAACCGCGATTATCTGAGCGATAATACCCCCCATCGAGGCACCCATTATGTGGGCTGATTCGATGCCAAGATCGTCGAGAACGGCAAGAGCATCGGCAGCTAGGTCGGGCAGCGAACCGCCAGCGATTGGTTTATCACTTCGCCCCGACCCCCGGTTATCGACCGCGATGCAGCGAAACTTGGCCGAGAGTGCACGTCGCTGAAAGACCCAGCCCAAGTGGTCTGTGCCAAGGCCGTGGAGCAGAAGCAGTGGTTCTCCGTCGGACTTCCCGTAGGTCACGTAGTGAACCCGTGTGCCGTCGGCACTTCTTGTTGTAGGCATGCCCCTCAACGGTACAACCTGCAACTGTCTCGGACACGTTCCTAACCGAGCCTCCCTAACGAATATGCGATGTCACGAGATCGTCACATCCGTTCGGGAACCGGCGATGGTTCGGCGAACGTCGTAGGTCCATGCAACGGAACAAACGATCAACTCGAGCCATTTCCATACTCAGCCTGCTGCTTGCGTTAGCCCTCGTGGCGAGCGCGTGTGGAAGCGACAGTGATTCAGCGACCGGCGTAGCCGACTCCGCCGATAATGATTCCTTCTTTGACGACGATGAGTCATCGAATCGTCAGCGCAATGACGACTCGGTCGATACGTCGGGCGACGCCGAGGACCGCTTCGCTGATCCCGCTCAACAGCCGGACGAAAGCGACGCTTCCTCCTCCGATGAACAAGCGATGGAAGAGGGCGAATCTGGCGGATCTTTGGCGCCTAGCGAGCGCTCCTTCAGCGACGCCGACGACGGCTTCTTCGAGCCAGTGCCCGAAAAAGACTACAACGAACAGGAAGAAATTGACGTTCAATCGGCCGACTACGGCATTCGTGGCTTCGTCGACACCGACGATGATCCCGAATCGACGTTCGCGCTCGATGTCGATACCGGTTCGTACAGCATTGCTCGCCGGTATCTCGAAGACGATCAGCTGCCTCCGGCCGACAGTGTTCGGGTCGAAGAGTACGTCAACAGCTTTGATTACGACTACGACGATCCAGATGAGCGTGCGCTTGGAATCAGCATCGACGGCGGTCCATCGCCATTTGACGACGACAACTACTTGGTTCGAATTGGTATTCAGGCCGAGAGGGTCGATGAGGACGATCGCCCCGACGCTCACCTCACATTCGTTGTCGACACTTCTGGATCGATGGACCGACCAGACCGACTGGGACTGGTGAAGGAGAGCCTGATTCTATTGGTCGACCAACTCGATCGCTCCGATACGGTTTCGATCGTC